>NZ_DASYZI010000412.1:0-41845 GCF_035946395.1 Actinocrinis sp. | reverse complement strand
CATCAAGATCCCCGACCGCGAGATGAAGCAGCTGATGAAACAGCACGTCACACCCCACGCGTTCCACGGCGAATGGAACTACGACATCACCGCGCCCGAAACGCCCAAATGAGCGTGTCATTCATTTCCAAGCCCTTAGCTTTTCCTTGGCGGCGGCCAGGCTGACTTGCAGTCCCTCCACCTCGCCGAGCCGGCCGTTCATGTGGGCCTCCTCGATGCGGTCGGACAGGTTGTGGATGATCTCGGCCAGTCGTGGGCGCTGTTTCGGGTCCACGCACAGCATGGGGCAGCGGATGCGGGCTTCTCTGAATGAACCTACTTCCGGGCCGTACTTGCAGTCACGATATCGATGGCGACTCGAAGGGATGTCGTCGTGTTCCCGAGCAGGGCCCGGATGATTGCAATCGCATGGATGATGCTCACGTCGCGCTCGGCCAGGAAGGCTTGGACAGCCTCCATTCCGTCGTTTTCGAGGACGGGTCGGCACTGCTCGACCAGCTCGGACCACCGAGCGGCGTCCTCCGGGCTGAGACCGATGACATTGTCGAACATGAGCTTCCTCCTGGGCCGCGTGCTCAACTGGGCGCTCACGTGTCGCCAGGAACGGTCGCTGTGTTCAAAGCCCGCAAGGCGTCGTCGTATTGGCGTCGGTCGAACCGAAACGGGCCGAACGCCGTGTAGTCCCGCGTCTTGCGGTGGGGTTGTTCGAAGGAGCTCCAGGTCACGCGGTCGGGTGTGACGGTGATCTGGGCCATGAGCGGCCAGCATCCCCATTCACCGCACTCGCAGCCGGGCACCGGGGTCTTCGACCCCATCGCGTCGGTGGAGCGCCCATGGAAGTGGTCTTGCATCGGGCCGAAGCGGAAGTACTGCGGGATGAGGCCACTGTATGCGTCACCGACCGGCGTGACGCAGTCGGGCTGAGTCGCCGAGTCGCTGTGTCCTGCGTTATGCGGCTTCGTCGTTCCGCAGCGCGTCGATGACGCTCGTCTACGCGCCGGCGTGCACGTGCGCAGCCCACAGTGACGGCGTGCGCGGATACAGATCCCGCTGGGTGCGCGTCGCATGATGCAGCGCTCGGGCGGCCGAGCCGAAGTCCAGGCCGCCGGTCGGCTCGTCATGGATCCCAGCGTAGAAGTCCTCGGCTATCTCCACGGCGATCTCGTCGTCGATGGCCCAAAGGGTGCCGACCACGTGCGCATAGCCGGCGAGCTGGAATGCCGACGTCAGGTGGATGGCCTCGTCGAGCAGTCCGGCGGCGGTGCTCAGCGCGGTATCGCACGCGGACAGGTACGCCAGGCGCGCGTGGTTCAGGTCGATCGGGGCAAGGGCGGCCACCGTCAGCGGGGCGGCCTGGTGGTCGTGCAAGATCAGGCGGCTACGGGAGGGATCGGCGGGGTCGTTGGCGCCGTGGCACGCGAAGTGCGCGATCGTGTGGCGCGGGAGCTGGTCCAAGACGCGGGCGCGGGTCGGCTGGTCTAGCACGAGCGGGTTCGGGAGCAGTGTGCGCAGGGTCTCGACCTCGGCGGGAACGTGGGCCAGGCGCCCTCCGCCGGGGAGTCCTGGGGTCGTAGGCATGGCGACGATCAGGGAGCTGGGCACGCTGGGGACGGCAGCCTCCCGTTCGCGGGCGTGACGCAGCGCTCGAACCGTCGGCGTGTAAGAGGAGATGACGCGGTCCATGACCGAGCGCCTGTGGCGGACGCCGTCCTCGGTGTGGCGACCTGCGGCGTGCAGGGGCAGCAGTCCGAGCAGCCCGCCGGGTGCCCACCAGATGTGTGGCCAGTCCGCGCCGTTCTCGGGCGCGGAACCGTATCCCAGAGCGTTGAGGACTGGTTCCGCGACGGTGTCCCACAGCCATTCCAGAGTCTCGGCCAAGACGGCTTGGGCGATTCCGCGGTCCTGCTCGGGATCGGTCGTCGCGACCAGCGCCGCGTGGAACGCGCCGACTCGCGCGTTCAGCGACTCGGGTTCTAGTCCGGGAAGCGGTAGGACTTGGACGCCGTCAGCGGTCAGCAGGAGGGCATCGCTGCGATAGGAGCTGACGCTGAAACTCACGACGGGTCCGCGAGCGGCCTCGGGAAGCAACTCGGGAAGGCTGGGCGGCAACCCGAACGACTCGAACCCCTTACGGCTGCGGATCTCACCAAGCACTGCGGCAAGCTCACGGGCCAGTGCGACGCGGTCCTCCGACTTCTGTAGCCCGCCACTGGCTGAATCAGACGACAGGTCGGAGGCGTCATCGCGGTCGAGACGGTCGCGCAAAGCTGTGAACCGGGCCGCGAGGTCTGGGTGCAGATCGGCGAGACTGCCCCGATTGTCAAGCATCTGGCTGAGCAGGACGGTGCGTCCGCTCTCCAGCAAGGACAGCGCACGTCGGCCGCGTTGTTCCGGCGACGTGGCGGTGTCGGACAAAGCGAGAGCAGCCGCGTCCCCGGCCAACCCCGTGAAATCACTGAGCGCGTACTGCTTGTCGGAGCGCAGCAGGCGACGGGGCGTCACTTCAGGCAACAGACGGACAGCCTGCTCCAGGAGAGCCGCCGCCCGCGACGTGTCCAAGGGCTCGATCAACCCGGCCGCGATACCGGCGCTTTGGATGCGAGCCGAGGCAGGCGCGTTCTCGGCATCCACCGCAGCGGCGAACGCCTCCGAGGCGCGGACCACGTCGGCGAGGTCCCGGGTGTTCCGGTAGCGGGCCACCAGCGAGACGCCCAGCTCGTGAAGGCGACTCGCCGAATCGGGCTGACGTTCGCCGGTGGCCTGCGCGACACGTTCAGCGATCTGAATCGCCTCATCCCCGTCCCGCGCGCCGGCGGTGCGCTCGTACCGACGCCGCAGCCCGCTGCCGAGGACCGCCAACCGCGTGGTCCAGTCGCGATGGTGTGGGTCGGTGGCAGCGACCGCCTGCCGACTGGACGCGATCGCCTCGTCCAGATCCCGAGGATCAGCCGTGCTCGTATACCGACGCTGGAGCGCGAAGCTGAGATTCGATAGCCGCGCGGCCCGGTCGGGGTGCCCCTCGGATGTGGTCTCCACGGCCAGTCGGTCGACCTGGATCGCCTCGTCCAGGTCCGCCGGAGCCCCTGTGCGTTCAAACCGGATAGTCAGTACCGTGCCCAGGTTCGACAGATAGCCGGGCATATTCTCCGGGTCTCGGACCGCGGAACGCACCGTCTGCTTGGCGAACTCGACCGCCCCTTCCAGATCACCGAGCGCACCGGCGAGCCCAAAACGGTCGCGCAGCGCGGTGCTGAGCGTCGACAACGCCCCGGCCACAGGACCCTTGTCGTCGCCGCTCTCCCGGCAAAGAGCTACGGCCTCACGGCTGGCGCGGATCGCCTCGTCGAGATCCTCCAGATCGCCGGTCAGCCGGCACCTCACCTGCAACATGGTACTGAGACCCATCAGGCACAGCGCCTGCATGTCACCGTACTCAGCGAGTGCCTCGGCGATTCGGGTCCACAGACGCACGCCCACCTCGACCGACAACGGGTCGGGCGCGGCGAGGGTGCGGCGCTGGTGCTCGTAGGCACTCAGCGTCGCTTTCATGGCGAGCTCCACTCGCAGTTCCTCGGGAAGCTGCTTCGTGCCCTCGTAGACGAAGTACTCGAGGAAGTACGACCGGGCTTGGTCCAGCGCTTCCTGGCACCGGCCTTGTGGCAGCGCCTGGTACCGGAACCAGTGGAACCACCCGAGCACGTGCCGTGCTCCGACCGGGTCGATGCCGGGATCGGCGTCGCGGCTGCCGGCGAGGTGTCGGGCCTCCTCGACGACGCCGGGTTCGAGCACCAGGGCCGGATTCCCGGTGGCGTAGACCTCGGCCAGGCACGCCGTCAATGCCGGAAACAGTTCCATCCGCCCTCCCCGATACAGTCCCGTCGCGGCTTATGGCAGTATACGATCGCAGGTATCGAACATAGAACACCGCGACATGTCCGGGCAGGGGGACGCGATGACCCAGGAAGTGGAGCGGTCGGCCGAGCAAGTAGCCGACGCCGTCGACTACCTCTGCGGCCACCTGGGGCAGGTGCGCGCGGTCCTGGTCGGCGAAAGCGGCGCGGGCCCGCTCGACGCGGCACTCAGTGATCTGCGCGATGGCCACGAACCTCGGCCGTCGCTGGAGAATCTGCACCGCGCACTGCGGGTCGCGGGTGACGCCTTGGGCGTCTACGGCCACGCGCGAAACCTGACCGTGGCGGGAGACGACGAGTTCGCGCATCCGGAGGCAGTGTTCCTGTGCCCGCGTGACGCATTCCCGTGCGCGCGCTTCACATGGCCCTCCGCCGTTGCCTCCAGGACCGCCACCGACACAGCGCCCCACTGCGAAATCACCGGCAAACCCCTGCGCCGGGACGCGGTCGGCTGATGGGCGCGTTCCTGGCCCGCCTCGGTGAACAACTCGCAGAACGCTGGCTCACCCTGCTGGTCCTGCCAGGGATCCTCTACCTGGCCATGGTCCGAGCCGCGTTCACCCTGGGCCAGACGCACCCTCTCGACCTCTCACACCTGGCCCACCAGGTCACCGTCTGGGCCGCTGAACCTGCCGTCCGCACGGCCGGTGGCCAGGTCGTGTTGCTCGCGGCGATCCTGGCCGCCGCGGCCGTCGTCGGCGTCGCCGCCCGATCCCTAGGGGCCGCCATCGAACACACGGTGCTCGCCGCCGACTGGAACGCCTGGCCGGCGCCCTTCCGCCGCTTGGCCGCAGCCCGCGTCACTGCCCGACGCTCCCACTGGGACGCAGCCCGTCTCGTCGTCCACCAGCGCCGCGAGGAAGCCGGTCGTGCCCGCGCCCTGCGACGCCGGCACGACCCGACAGCGCTCCACGAGGCCCGCCGCGCCCTCGACCGCGTGTCCCCCGAGCGCCCCGAACGCCCGACCTGGACCGGAGACCGCGTCAACGCGGTCACCGTCCGCCTCCGCCGCGACCACCATCTGGAGACGTCCGTCGTCTGGCCCCACCTCTGGCTCACCCTCTCCGAAACCGACCGCTCCGAGACCTCATCGGCCCGCCAGGAGTTGAGCGCGGCGTACGTCCTGGCCGCCTGGGCCGTCCTGTACGCGCCACTGACCGCCGCCTGGTGGCCCGCCGCCGTCATCAGCCTGCTGCTGGCGACGACCGCCCGCCACCGCTCACGCGTCGCGGCCGAAGCGTACGCGCAGCTCGTCGAGGCGGCGGTCCGGCTCCACACCGGCGACCTGGCCCGCGCCCTGGGCATCGAGCACAGCGGGACTCTGTCGGCCGACATCGGTGACGCACTCGGCGATCTGCTGGAGTCGCGGTTGCCCGAGATCGAGGTAGTTGCGCCGGATCCGACGACACCGCCGTCTGGGTGACCCGTACCCCGACGCCACGTGCGTGCTCGTGACCCCCTGCCGCCGATCGCGACAGCGGGGACCTGACTGATTATTCATCGTCCATGATCGGCCGCTGCGGGCAACTGCGCGGCGATAGGCGTAGTCGGCCCTGGGGCTCGCCGGTCCCGCCCGAGTGACAATGGCGGCGTGAAGGAGGTCTGGGCCCGCATACAGCCTCGATCCACCGATGGGATTCCTGTGACCTCAGGGCGCTGATGCTGTGGAGTGCGGTGGTCTTCGGCGGTGCTTGGGCAGGCCGCAGGGCCTGGCTCGCTGCCGACTTCGCCCGCTATCACATTTGCACCCGAGGATGCCTATATGCGAGAGAAACACTTCGACAAGTTGGCCGGAGCCGGCGCGACGGCATGCTGCAACGCCTGACCGCCGAGGTAGCGAGAACCCGGCAACCACTGTCGATCGTCCGGAAGGCAGACCGGGGACCGGGACATGTTCCAGCTCGTCGACGACACCCGCGGTGTAAGGGTGCTGAACATCTCGCGCGGCGTGTCGAAGCTCGAAGTCGTCGACGACAGTGCCCTGATCGCGAAGTACGGGATCCCCGGCCGCGGTTACGCGGATTTCGCGACCCTGCGCGGCGATCCGAGCGACGGGCTGCCCGGCGTGGCCGGGATCGGAGAGAAGAGCGCGGCGGCGTTGGTGGCCAAGTTCGGTTCGCTCGACGGCGTCCTCGCGGCACTTGACGATCCCGGTTCGGCCCTCAAGACGGCCGCGCGGCGGCGCCTTGAGGCCGCACGCGACTATCTCGCCGCCGCACCGCTGGTCGTGCGGGTCCGGGACGACGCGCCTACTGTGCCGGTCGATTCTCAGCTCCCTGCTACTGCGGCCGATCCGAAGGAACTGGAGGCGCTCGCCACGCGGTTCGGCCTCGCCAGCCCGATCCGCAGACTCGAACGAGTGCTCACCGCCGCTGTGTAGACGCGCACGCAAAGGCGTTCAGCTACGTACATGTGGGTGATCCAGCCTGATCCTCTGCTGATCGCACTTTTGACCTCATCGCGGCGGCCGCATCGTGGTGGCGGCGAAGGCTTCATAAACCCCCCGTTTGCCCGCCGCGAGGTCGGGCAGCCAGGAGGGAGAGCCCGTCGACTCGGTTCGCGAAGGCTGAAACGGCACCAGATTCACGGGTGCACGGCAACAGGCATGGAGTACGGCGGAATGGCACGCGCGGTAGTCGAGGAGTCGAGGCGGAGGCGGTTGTTCCTCGCGCCGCAGACCTCCGCACCCGGCCGTGCCCGCGACTTCGTCGCCCGGGCCTGCGCTGCGTGGCACGGCGAGCAGTACTCCGAGATCGGCCAGTTGGTGGTCAGCGAACTGGTGAGCAACGCGGTCGTGCACTCGGGCACGGCGATCGAGGTCGAGGTCCAGTTCGTCGGAGACCGGCTGTGGTTGAGCGTGCACGACGACGGCGACGGGGTGCCCTGGGTCGTGCCGCCCCACCAGCGCACCATCGGTGGAGTCGGGCTGGACCTGGTCTCCAGGCTCGCGCAGTCCTGGGGCGTGACGCAGGACCCGCGAGGCGGCAAGGACGTGTGGTGCGAGTTGTCAGCCGACGCGATGAGCAGCGCGATCAGGCCGGTTGGTGACAGGTCCGGATGAGTGCCCGCGTGGAAGCGGCCTCCGCTATTTCCTCGCGAATATGAGGTCATAGATGTCGCGGCCCGCGGCGAGCGCACGGCGCTCGAACCCGGTCACCGGGCGCGACGCCGGGCGGGGCGCGTAGCCGTCGCTGAGGTTGCGTAGGCCCGGATCCGCGCTCAGGACCTCCAGCATCTGCTCCGCATAGGGCGCCCAGTCGGTGGCGCAGTGCAGCACGCCGCCGGGCACCAGTCGCCCGCGTATCAGAGCCACGACATCGGGGCGCACGATGCGGCGTTTGTGGTGCTTGGCTTTGGGCCAGGGATCGGGGAAGAAGATGTGCACGGCGCCGAGCGACCCGGGCTTCATCAGGTCCCTGAGCAGCTCCACCGCGTCACCGCGGGCGGCCCGCACGTTGTCCAGGTCGCCGCGCTCGGCCAGGGCCAGCAGATTCGCCAGGCCCGGAGTGTGCACGTCCACGGCGAGATAGTCGCGGCCGGGATCGGCGGCGGCCATCGCCGCGGTGGCGTCGCCCATCCCGCAGCCGATTTCCAAGACGAGCCCGGCCTCACGGCCGAAGAGCGCGGCCGGATCGAAGTCCGCGTGCCCACTGGTCTTGTACGCGCTGTTCTCGTACGCACTGTCGATGTCGTAGCCATACCGGGGCCAGAGCCGCGCGAGAGCGTCTGCGCGGGTCGCGCCGATCCGGCCGCGGCGCGGATGGAACGTGCGTATGTGCGTCGCGCCCCGAGGCGGCGCCTCCTGCGTGATCACCGGACCAGCGTAGTCGGACGCACGACAGTCACGCACCAGGCGCCAGTTGCGTTTCGATAGTTAGCGATATATCGTTAACGCGTCGGGTAAGACGCCCGACTACTACAGACTACCGAGGAGATGACGATGACTTTCTCTTCCTTCCCCAAGGACGGCCCCTCTCGCGATCGGCGCGGACGTGGCCGCGACCGCCAGGGCCGCGTCGACGAGGGCGGCTTCGAGCAGCGGCGTGCCCGCTGGGAACACGGCGAGCACCATGAGCACCACAATGAACCGCACGAGCATCACGGCAGAGGCCGCGGCTTCGGGCAACCGCCGATCGGACCGTTCGGCTTCGCCGGACCGGGCGGCGGCGAGTTCTGGGGGCCGGGTTTCGGCCCGCGCCCGGGACACCGGCGCGGACGCATGCGGGCCGGGCGCGGTGACGTGCGCGCGGCGATCGTCGCGCTGCTGGCCGAGGAGCCGCGCAACGGCTACCAGATCATCCAGGAGATCGAGCAGCGCACCGACGGGGTGTGGCGGGCCAGCTCCGGCTCCGTCTATCCGGCGCTCGCGCAGCTTGAGGACGAGGGCCTGATCGAGCCGGTCGGCGAGGGTGGACGCAAGCTGTTCGCGCTGACCGAGGCCGGCCGTCAGCACGCTGAGCAGAACGCCGAGCACCTCTCGCGGATCTGGCAGGAAGCGGTCGGCGGGCCCGGCGCACGGTTCGAGGAGTTCATGCACGACCGCGAACTGCTCGGCCAGCTGGCCATGGCGTACAAGCAGGTCGCCCAGGTCGGCAGCACCGCGCAGCGCGAGGAGGCCCGGGCCGTGGTGACCAAGGCGCGGCAGGCGCTTTACAAGATCCTCGCCGCCGACGAGCCCCACGACGCCGAGCCGCGGAGCTGAACCGTCAAGCCGAGCCGAACGGTGCTGAGCCTGGTCACTGAATCAGGAAGCGCATAAATCACGAGAGACACGCGCGATGCGCGGATCAGGTCGCCGGACCAGATCCGCGCATCCGTGCATCGGGGGCTCTTCGGACTTGGCCGGGGCCGCCGCGCAAGAAGCCCCGGCCATGTTCGAAGAGCGCGCATAGGCGGCCTGAGTTGCGGGTACAGTAATGCGCCATGGCACGCCCTCTGATCGAAGTCGTGGAATCCGGGTGGGCGAAAGCCCTTGAGCCGGTCGCCGAGCGGATCGCCGCGATGGGTGACTTCCTCAGAGCGGAGGTCGCCGCGGAGCGCACCTATCTGCCTGCGGGGGCGAACGTGCTGCGGGCGTTCCAGCAGCCCTTCGACTCGATAAGAGTCCTGATCATGGGCCAGGATCCGTATCCCACCCCCGGCCACGCGGTGGGCCTCAGCTTCTCGGTGGCCCCGCAGGTACGGCCGCTGCCCGCCAGCCTGGTGAACATCTTCCGCGAGTACGGCCAGGATCTGGGCCTGCCCGCCCCGTCCAACGGCGACCTGTCGCCGTGGACCGAACACGGCGTGCTGCTGCTCAACAGGGCGCTGACCACGGCGCCCGGCAAGCCGGGGGCGCACCGCGGCAAGGGCTGGGAGGCGGTGACCGCGCAGGCGATCAGCGCGCTCGCCGAGCGCGGGTCCCCGCTGGTCGCGATCCTCTGGGGCCGCGACGCGCGCGAGGTCAAACCGCTGCTCGGCTCTTCCGTCCCCTGCATCGAGTCCGCACACCCCAGCCCGATGTCCGCGGACCGCGGTTTCTTCGGCTCGCGCCCGTTCAGCCGCGCCAACGAACTGCTCGTGCAGCAGGGTGCTGATCCGATCGACTGGCGGCTGCCGTAGGACGTGTGTGAGAAGTAGGGTCGGGTCAGAGCGCGGTCCCTGGCGTTTGTGTTCGCAAGGCGGACGGCGCAACAGCGCGGCGAGCGTGCGTGAAAGACACTGCGACCCGACCCACTTCTCAACACGCTCTAACCCTGGCCGGTTCGCGAGGCCGCGCGCTGATCGGTGCTGCGGGCTCGTGATGAAGTCGTGACCATGGTGACGCAGCGTGTCGACCCGTCCTCGGGCCGGTCGCCCGAGCCGGCCGCCTGAAAGTGCCGCGCATGCGGTCGGAACTGGGGTTTTCTTAGGTTCAGCCCATTGTGCGCCGGGCGGGGCGGCGCGCTAACGTGACAGAAAGCCATCAAGAACTTTTCACGCCAGGAGGCGGAGCGTGGCGGCCGGCAATGTCGTCGCCTTCGGGATCGCCGTGGGACTCAGCGTCACCACAGGGATCGGGGGCGCGTTCCTGTGCGCATCGCAGTTCACCCGGTCGCGGCGGCTGCTGGAACACGGAGCGCACGTGACGGCGCGCGTGGTGGAGGCGATCCCGCAGCACCGGGCCGGGCAGTCGTTCCCCTCCGACGCGGCGCGGATAGTGGTCGAGTACGAGCTCGGCGGGGCGGTCCGCCGGGACACGATCCGGCTCGCCCGCACCGAACAGGAGAGCTACCGGGTCGGGGACATGATCGAGGTGATGGTCTCGGCCGGCCGCGCCCCGCAGGTGCGCACGACCGAGGAGCCGAACATCGCCTACGGCACGATCGAGCAGATCGCCGGGGCGGTGCTGGTGATCCTGGCGATGCTGCCGTTCTTCATCATGTTCTCGGTGCACGCCCTCACTCCGTGAGGTCTCGCAGCACCCTGATCGCAGTGAGCGCGTCCGCGTGGGTGTTGTAGAGCGCGTTGAAGCCGAAGCGGAGGATGTCGGGCTCGCGCTTGTCGCAGAGCACTGACCGCAGGGCCAGCTCCGGAACAAGCCCTACGGCGTCCCGGTGCCGCACCGCCACCTGACTGCCCCGGTGCTCCGGCTCGCGCGGCGTGCCGACCCGGACGTCGCGATCGGCGAGCAGCGCGTCACAGCACTCGATGAAAAAGCCGGTCAGGCTGAGGCTGGTGGCGCGCACGTCGGCGAGCTCGACGCCGTCGAAGGCGGTCAGCGCGGCCTCCAACGCGAGCAGCGAGAGCAGCGGCGGGCAGCCGACGCGGGCGCGGGCGATTCCCTCGGCGGGCGTGTAAGAGTCCTGCATGGCGAACGGGTCGGCGTGGCCGTGCCAGCCGGTGAGCGGGTGGCGCACGTCGCCGTGGTGGCGTGCGGCTATGTAGGCGTAGGCGGGCGAACCCGGGCCGCCAGACAGATATTTGTACGTGCAACCGACCGCGAAGTCGACTTCTGATTCATCGAGTCCGATGGGTATGGCGCCCGCACCGTGACACAGGTCCCAGACGGTCACCGCGCCGACGTCGTGCGCAGCGCGGGTGAGGCCGGGCAGGTCCCACAGCTCGCCGGTGCGGTAGTCGACGATCGGGTACGAGAGCACGCCGACCCGGTCTCCGTACTCGGCGAGTGCCGCGGGCACGCCGGGGGCGGGTACCCTGCGCACCTCCAGATCCAGCAGCTCGGCAACGGAATCGGTGAGGTATGCGTCGGTCGGGAAGTGCCCCGGATCGGTCAGCAGTACTCTGCGACCGCCGCGCAGCCGCGCGGCCGCCGTCAGAGTGTTGAACAGCTGCACCGAGGTCGAATCTCCGGCGACGACCTGGCCGGGCGCCGCGCCGATCAGTGCGCCGATCCGGTCGCCGATGCGCGGCGGCGCGTCCCACCAGCCCTCGTCGAACCACGAGGAGATCAGGCCTCTGCCCCACTGTCGGCGGACCGCGTCGTCGAGGGCTGCCGGTACTGCGGCCGGGAGTGCTCCGAGCGAATTGCCGTCGAGGTAGACCGTGCCCGGGGGAATCAGGAAGCGATCACGAGTGTGCGCAAGCGCATTGAGCTCGTCGAGCGTGGCAGCACGTTCGGTCAAGGCGTCCAGCGTGCCCGTCGGCGCCGTCGTCCCGCTGATGTCGAGTGAGTCCATCGGCTAAGCCCATCCCTGGTCTCGCAGGGTCCACAAGTCCGGGAAGTACTTGCGGTGCACGCCACGCTCAAGCCACTGCGCGCCCGACGTGCCGGCCGAGCCGGGTTTGTCGCCCATCGAACGCCAGACGGACAGCAGGTGGCGCTGCTTCCAGCGTAAGTGTCGCTCGGCCGTGTCGAACAGGGCGTCGCCGAGGTCTACCAAATCGGCGTTGCGCGACTCGTCGCAGTACGCTGCGCGCCAGGCCGCGACGACCCGGTCGTCACCCTGATATTCGGCCTCGTGATCACGATGCGCAAGCTCGTCCGGGATGGCGAAGCCGCGGCGGCGCAGCAGCACCAGAGCCGCGTCGTAGAGCGAGGGCGCGGCGGCCTGAGCGGCGAGTTCGTCGTGGATGCGCGGCGTCTGCTCGTGGATCGCCAGGGCGCGGGGGTGCCGGGCGCCGAGCAGGAATTCGACGTGCCGGTATTGGTAGGACTGGATGCCCGACGCGACGCCGAAGGACTCCCTGAACGCGTCGAACTCGGCCGCCGTCAGCGTCCGCAGCGCCTCCCACGACGCGGCCAACGCGTCCTGGACGCCATGGCCGCGACGCAGCGAGCGCACCGCTGAGCGCACGTCCGCGGCGGTGTCCGCGTGCATCAGGCAGTCGCGCACGCTTTCCCACTCGTTGCGAAGCAGCGTGAAGTAGAGCTCCATCACCTGCGTGACGACGATGAACGACAGCTCCGCCGGAGCTCCGGTACGCGGCCGTTGCAGGCTCAGTAGGGCGCGCAGTTCGGCGTAGTCCTCGTACTCGTTCTCGCTAGGGCCGGATCGCTGCGCGGCGGTGATCCCCGGGCCGGTATTCCTCGGGGCGGTGATCTTCGGTGGGGCGGTCTTCGCGGGCACCCGACTATCGAACTACCGACGCCCGCGGCTCGGAATGGCCAATGGTCCTGCCATTGCCAAAATGGCTTTACGATCGAAAGGTGACAACGCGACCCGACCTTCCGGATGCGATCGACTGGCTGCTACTCGACGAGTTGCAGCAGGACGGCCGCCTGTCGTACAACGAGTTGGCGCGCCGGATCAACCTGTCCGCCCCGGCGGTGGCCGAACGAGTGCGCAGGCTGGAACAGGCCGGCGTGATCACCGGCTATCACGCACACGTGGACCCTGCGCGGGCCGGGCGCATCGTGGAGGCGCTGGTACGCATGGCGTGCTACGGACCGCGCTGCCTGTTGCGGCATCCCGACGTGGTCGAGCAGAGCCCGGAGATCCTGGAGATGCACCGGCTGACCGGCGACGCGTGCTGCCTGCTGCGCGTGGCGGTGGCGTCGATGGGCGAGTTCGAGGCGCTGATCGACCGGCTGGCCGACCATGGTCAGCCCTCGTCGACGATGGTGCTCTCGTCCCCACTGGCCTGGCGTCCGGTACGTCCGTCTCGGTAACTCGGGTCGAAACGGCCGAAACACGTGTACAGCGCACCGCGATCTGCCAAACTGCTTTACGAGTGGCGGCTCACGGAAGGTGACGACGCGGTGACGACGACCCCCGAGACCGGCGAATCAGAGGCCACTGAGTCAGCGGGCACGGCGCTGGCGGCGATCGAGCACATCGTGGTGCTGATGCTGGAGAACCGTTCGTTCGACCACATGCTCGGATATCTGTACCACGACACGGGCAACGTCACGCCGAGCGGCCAGGCCTTCGAAGGGCTGACCGGCTCCGAGTCGAACCCGGGCACCGACGGCAAACCGGTCCCGGTCTTCCCGATCGCGCCGGACGCCCCGAACGCGTACTTCATGCCGGGCGCCGACCCCGGCGAGGGCTACATGGCCACGAACAGCCAGCTGTTCGGTTCGACCGCCGCGCCGAGCGGGCAGCCCGTCCCGGCGATGCAGGGCTTTGTGAAGGACTACGCGTACACGCTCGGCTGGGAGGGACGCGAAGGCTGGTCGATCGTCGGCGGGACACAGCCGCAGGACATCATGGGCTGCTTCACCCCTGAGGCGCTGCCGGTGCTCTGCGCTCTGGCCCGCGGCTACGCGGTATGCGACCACTGGTTCGGCTCGGCGCCGACCGAGACGCTGCCCAACCGGGCGTTCGCGCTGGCCGGCACCAGCCAAGGCCACATGGACGACAAGACGAAGACGTTCACCTCGCCGTCGATTTTCGGCTCGCTGACCGCCGCCGGCGTGAGCTGGGTCGTCTACGGCTACGAGGCGCAGCCGCTGACGAAGCACAACTTCCCGGACATCACCCGCGCCCCCGCCGCGAACTTCGGGCTGTTCGCCGACTTCCGGAGTGCGGCGGCGGACGGCTCGCTGGCGCAGTTCACCTTCCTCGAACCGTCCTGGAGCAGCACGGGCAACAGCCAGCACCCGAACTACGACGTGGCGCTCGGCGAGCAGCTGATGCACGACGTGTACGCGGCGCTGCGCAAGAGCCCGGTGTGGAACAGCACACTGCTGATCATCACCTACGACGAGCACGGGGGCTGCTACGACCACGTCCCGCCGCCGTGGGGCGCGACGCCTCCGGACAACACGGCGGGCGAATTCGGCTTCGACTTCACCCGCTTCGGGCCGCGCGTGCCCACGGTCCTGGTCTCGCCGCTGATCCCGGCGGGCACCGTCTTCCGGGTACCGGCGGGAGCGACGCCGCTGGACCACACGTCGATCCTCAAGACGATCGAGGCCCGTTGGAACCTGGCGGCACTGACAGCCCGCGACGCGGCCGCCGAGCATGTCGGCGCGGCGTTGACGCTGACCGCGGCGCGTACAGACGACGTGCTGGCGGGCGTCGTGGTGCCGGTCTCCGGCGCGGTCGGCCCGGCCGCCGGACAGATCAGCCACCTTCAGGAGGTGCAGGCGGATCTGCTGGCGCGCGAGGTCCCGGCCGGTAAGCACGTCCCCGCGCCGCGCACCGCCGAGGAGGCCGAGGCGTTCATCCGCGCACGAACCCAGGCGGACGCGTCGTAAGCCTTCAGTTCGTCAGGGCCGCCAGGACACGCTGCTCGATCTCCGGAAGCAGGCCGTGGCCGTGGATCCGGCCATCCTCGTCCGCGAGCGACGGCTCATCCCGCTGCCACGCCCAGGTGTCCCGGACGGTCTTCCCGATCGGGCGGCAATTGAGCCCCGCGGCGATCGCGCGCGAGACGTCGGTGTCCCAGACTCCCGCAGACTCGTCGTCGAGCGGTGTCCAAAGCGGCAGGCCGGACCAGACCGGCACCTCGTTTTCGAGCAGCACCTTGTCGGGCGCCCACACGAGCCGGGCGTTCGAACCGGTCTCCAGCACGCAGGTCTGGAGCCACTGCCCGAACGTGGTGTGGCCGTTCTCGCTGGCGAGCAGGAACGCGTCGTCCTGTCCTGATTCCAGGCAGTGCAAGCCGAAGCCCGCGATGTCCCGCGCGTCGATCAGCTGGAGCCGCCGGTCGGGATCGCCGGGGGCGAGCACGTCGCCGCCCTTGGCGATGCGGGAGAGCCACCAGGTCTGCCGGCCCATGTTCTCGTGCGGGCCGATGATCAGACCGGGGTAGTGGATCAGGACCCTGCCAGGGAAGGCCTGCCGCACGGCACGCTCACAGCCTGCCTTGAGGGCGCCGTACTCCCCCTCGGTCGCGTCCGGCGGGCATTCGAACAGCGGCGAGCCGGGATCGAGGCGCTCGGCCGGGAAGCCCGTGAAGGCCGAGAGGCTGGAGATGAACAGGTACGCCTCGGCGCCGCCGGCCAGCGCACGCGCGCTGTCGCCGACGATCTTGGGGACGTAGCCGGAAGTGTCGACGACCGCGTCCCAGGGACCGGCGGCGGCCAGGCGCGCGAGGTCCGCGGGGTCCTCCCGGTCGCCGCGCACGGCGACCACGCCCGGCAGGTCGGGACCGGACCGGCCGCGGTTGAACACGGTCACCTGATGTCCGGCCGCGAGCGCTTCGGTGACGAATGCGCGGCCGAGGAAACGACTGCCGCCGAGGATGAGGATGCGCATTTCCCCATCCTCGGTCGCGGCGGGCGTCTGGGCAACGATGTTCGCGCAGAGCGGACCTGTGTCGATCCGCGCGCACCCTGGCCGTCGAGTCAAGGCGTCTGTACTCATGACGTGGGGTTACTTCATCGGGAGGGGAATCTTGAGCACCAGCGCCGTGGGTACCGCCATGCCTTATGACGGGATCTTGCTCTCCGGCGAGCAGCGCGCAGCGTTCGAGCGCGACGGCTACTTCATCGCCCGCGACGCGATCGCGCCGCAGTTGCTGGACCGGCTCGACGAAGCCGTGGACCGCGTCTACGCGCGAGAGAAGGCCGCCGGCGGGTTGCATCCCGAGGACGAGAGCCTGCATCTCATGGGGTTCCTGCACCGGGACCGGACGTTCCTCGAACTGCTGGAACTGCCGACCGTGCTGCCGCTGGTCTGGGGCCTGCTCGGCTGGAACAGCCACGCGTACCACCACCACCTCGACGTGCACCCGCCGATCCCGAGGCCCCGCCCGAAGGTGTGGCGCTGGCATCAGGACGGCGGCCGGCAGAACCTCGAAGTGGAGACGGAACCGGTGCGTCCGCTGCTGTCGATACGCACCTCGTACTGGCTTTCCGACGCGTCGGAGCCGGGCCGCGGCAACTTCATGTGCGTCCCCGGCTCGCACCGGACCAGCCGACTGCCACGCCCCGGGCACCCGGAACTCGGCTTCGAGGACCCAAAGGGCGCTGTCCAGGTGTGCCCGAACCGGGGCGACGTGGTGATCTTCGACCGTCGGCTGTACCACGGCCGATCTGACAATTACTCCCAGATCACCCGCAGGGTGCTGTTCGTCGGATGGACGTACCGCTGGATCGCACCACACGAGGACCGGATCATCGCGCCCGGGCACCCGTGGTGGGCGGAGTTGACGCCGATCCAGCGGCAACTGCTCGGCGCGGGCAAGGACGCGATTTCGTACTGGGGACTCGGCGACGACCGTTACCCGCTGCGCGAATACCTCATGGAGCGTGGACTGCTCGATCCGAGGGTCAACAACAATCGGTGACGCGGAACCGCGGTGCGCCAGTCCCACCCTGCGCACGTCACTCGAATGAGTGAAGGATAATCCGGGAGTATCGTGCATTTCTCGCTGCCGAGTAAGGCCAATGCTCGATGATGAGCCCGGATCGTCCCGGTCCATATATCGCTCGTCCGGGCGCCGGGCGAAGGACGGGGCCAGTGCGAGGAACTGGGGTGCCCGGACCCCGCTGTTCGAACGCTATTCAGCCCGAACGCTATTCAGCCCGAACGCCATTCAGCTCAAAAGCTCTTCAGCGCGGCCCGGCAGCGGGTACCGCGTGCCTCTCCTCTAGGTAGGCGACGGTGCCCGCGGCGTTGCGGATCGCTGCGAGCCGGCGCGCGATGAACGGACGGACGTCCGAGGGCAGTTCGTCGAGGCCGAAGAAGCCGATTTCGGCGATCTCCTCGGGCTGCGCGCGCAGCATCCCCGGATCCGGGCAGACGCCCGCGTCGAAGGTGAGATTCAGGAACTGCATCGGGTTGCCGTCCATGCGCTGCGCCCATTGCACCGCGAGCAGCGGGCCGAGTTGCCGCACCGTGAAGCCGAGTTCCTCGGCCAGTTCGCGCACGCAGGCCGCGGCGGGCGGCTCGTTGTCGTCCACGACCCCGCCGGGCAGCGACCAACCCTCCCGGTAGGTGTTGCGCACCAGTGCCACCCGGCCGCGCGGATCGCGCAGCACCGCGTTCGCCGACAACGCCATTTTGGGCAGGCTCGCGAACCACTGGGCGTTCTCAAGCGGTGTGAAGCGGCTCATGGAGATCGAGTCTGCCAGACCGGCGGCGCGGTCGGCCGGGATACCGCCGTCAGGCCACAGACTTCACGGCGCGCTTCAGGCCGCGGCCTTCCGCGCGTTCTGCACGATCGCGTCGGCGAATGCGGGCCACAGCGGCCGGGGAAGGTCGTGTCCTTGTCCCGGAAAGACGATCAGCTCGCAGCCGGGAACGGCCGCCGCGGTGGCGTAGCCGCCGCTGACGTCGACCAGCGGATCCTGGTCGCCGTGCATCACGAGCACGGGCATCGGCAACGAGCCGAGCGCCTCGGTCCGGTCCGGTGAGGCGGCGATCGCGGCCACCTGGCGCGCACCGCCGTCCGGCCGGTACGAGCGGTCGTAGATCCGGGTGGCGCGCGCGTACCGCCACTCGTCGGTCACGGCGTACTCGGGCGTGGCCGAGCCGATGATCCGCAGAACGTTGACGGTACGCTCGATCGCTTCCGCGCGGTCGGCGCCGCGCGGCGCGTTCACGGCGGCCAACGCCTCCTGCGACGGCAGGCCGTTCTTGCCGTCACCGGTGTTCGACATGAACGAGCACAGCGACAGCACGCGCTCCGGGTGTTTGATCGCCAGTTCCTGCGCGATCATCCCGCCCATCGACGCGCCGACCACGTGTGCCCGCTCGATGCCGAGCGCGTCGAGCAGTCCGGCGGTGTCCTGCGCCATGTCCGCCATGACGTACGGCGCGGTGCTCAGGTCGCCGGTGAGGATGGCGTACAGGTCGGGCGTGGGCAGGTGGCCGAACTCGGTGGACAGGCCGATGTCGCGGTTGTCGAAGCGGATCACGAAGTAGCCGCGCCCGGCCAGCAGCCCGCAGAACTCCGGATCCCAGGAGATCAGCTGACTAGCCAGGCCCATGATCAGCAACAGCGCCGGATCCGCCGGGTCGCCGAAGGTGTCGTATTCGAGTTCGATGCCGTTGGCCTTGGCCCGGGGCATGGACGCTCCTCCCGCCGGTGTCGGCTGCGTACCCGAATCATCGCAGCCGATCGGCCGCCGCGCACGACCCCGCGTCTCGCGCGGCGCAACCGCTGGACTCCATGCGGCGGCACCGGCATAGTTGACTACGTCAACGAGTTCTTTGCTGGAGTCAATGATGACAAACGCCGAAAGCGACGCCGACCCGGTGGCCGCCGTGCGCGCCTTCACCCGGTTCTACACGGCCCAGCTCAGCGTGCTGCGCGAGGGGCTGCTCGGCACCCCGTACTCGATGGCCGAGGCACGGATCGTCTTCGAGCTGAACCAGTACGGCAGCGCCGACAGTGCGGACCTGCGCCGCGCGCTCGACCTGGACGCGGGCTACCTCAGCCGGATCCTCGCCAGGTTCGAGGCGGACGGCCTGGTCACCCGGCGTCCCTCGACGATCGACGCGCGACGGCAGACCGTCACGCTGACCGAAACCGGGCGCGGCGCCTTCACGCTGCTGGATCAGCGCTCAAACAACCAGGTGCGCGAGCTGCTCAAGTCACTGACACCCGAGCAGACGCAGCGGCTGACCGACGCGATGAACACGATCCGCGAGCTACTCGGCGGCGAGCCGCGCCGGGCCGCGTACATCCTGCGTCCGGCGCGGCCCGGCGACTATGGCTGGGTGGTCAGCAGGCACGGCGCCCTCTACGCCGAGGAGCTCGGCTGGAACCACGCGATCGAGGCCTACTGCGCGCGCGTGGTGGCCGACTACGTCGAGAAGCACGATCCGCGGCGTGAGAACGCGTGGATCGCCGAGGCGGACGGAGCGCCGGTCGGTTCGATCTTCTGCGTCAGGCGCGACGAGGACACGGCTCAGCTGCGGCTTCTGCTGGTCGAACCGAGCACGCGCGGCTTGGGCATCGGCGGGCGGCTGGTCGAGGAGTGCGTGCGTTTCGCGCGGCAGGCGAGGTACCGGCGCATCGTCTTGTTCACGACCGAAATGCAGCGCGACGCGGCGCGGATCTACCGCAAGGCCGGATTCGCGCTCGTCGAGGAGACCGAGGGCGACACGTTCGCGCCCGCGCTCGGTGAGCAGCTCTGGTCGATGGGCCTGTAATCGACACGCCACAGAATCAGTACGGTGGCTACCTTTGGCCACATGACCGAGGGGAACGGGTACGGGTACGAACTTGCGGAAGTGAACATCGGGCGCATCCTGGCGCCGCTGGACACGCCGCTGATGGCCGACTTCAGCAACGGCCTTGAGCACATCAACGCGCGGGCGGAGGCCGCGCCCGGCTTCGTGTGGCGGCTGAAGGACGAGGACACCGACGACTCGACGACGTTCCGCATGTTCGAGGAACTGGACGACTGGATCCTGGTGAACATGTCCGTGTGGCAGTCGCCAGAACTGCTGCGTGCGTTCGTGTACGACGAAGGACATCGCTCGTACCTGAAGCGGCGCCGTGAGTGGTTCGAGCGGCTGGCTGAAGCGGTCACCGTACTGTGGTGGGTGCCGACCGGGCATCGGCCCGACCTCGTCGAGGCGCGCGAGCGGCTTGAGCATCTGCGTAAGCACGGCTCGACGCCGTACGCATTCGCACTCGCCGATACGTTCCCCGCACCCGCGTCAGGCGCCGATTACACGCCTCTCACCTGAGCGCTCAGGACGCGCCGACGATCGGTAAACGCAGCGCGCTGGGAGCAGCTTTGGGCACTACCGGATGACGCGGCGCAACCGGATCGATCCGCCGGTACGCCTCGTCCGGGTGGGGTCGCTGATCGGCCTCGCCCTTGTTGGGCCAGAAGGCCATCGCTCGTTCGGCCATCGCGGTGATCGTCAGCGCCGGATTGACGCCGAGGTTCGCCGGGACGGCGGCGCCGTCGACCACGTGCAGCCCTTCGTACCCGAACACGCGGTGGTAGGGATCGACGACGCCGGTGGCTGGATCGGCGCCGATCACCGCGCCACCGATGATGTGCGCGGTCATCGGCGAGCCGAGCAGGTCACCCACCGTGCCGCCGGGGGCGCCGCGCAGGTTGTCCGCCATCAGCCGCGCGGCCTGGTTGGCGGCGGGGATCCAGGTGGGGTTCGGCTCGCCGTGTCCCTGGCGGCTGCGGATCTTCACGCGGCCGGTGAGCGTCCGTTTCGGATACACCGTCAGCGAGTTGTCGAGCGGCTGCATCACCAGCAGGATCACCGTGCGCTCGGCGAACCTGCGCGTGCTGAATAACACCGGCACTTGACCCGGATGACGCAGCACCACGCCGATCGCCTTGAATACCCGCGGCACCCGGCCGCCGCCGTCGGTCAGCGGTGCGCGCAGCAGGCCCATCGCGTTGCTGCCCTTGCCGTAACGCACCGGCTCGATGTGAGTGTGCGCGTCAGGGTGTACGGACGAGGTGATGGCGACGCCTTCGGTGAAGTCCTTGCTGCGGTCGCGCGTGGACACGCCGAGCAGCGCCTCGGAGTTGGTGCGGGTGAGCCTGCCGAGCGCGGCGGAGAGCGCAGGCAGCCTGCCGGTCGCCCGCATCCTGTGCAGCAGCCGCTGAGTGTTGTACGCCCCTGCGGAGAAGACGACCTGCCGCGCGGTGAACGCCTTGCGGACGTCGCGCCCCCGCCGACGGCCGACAGTGGGGCGGACGCTCACCCGGTAACCGCCGCGGTCGAGCGGGGTGACGTCAGTGACCGTGGTCAGCGAATGAACCTGCGCGCCGTTGCGTTCGGCGAGATAGAGGTAGTTCTTGACCAGAGTGTTCTTGGCGTTGTGCCGGCAACCGGTCATGCATTCGCCGCACTCGGTGCAGGTGCACCGACTCGGGCCGACGCCGCCGAAGAAGGGGTCGGAGACCTCGGTGCCGGGCGCCTCGCCGCTTCGGCCGAAGAAGACGCCGACCGGGGCTTGGTGGTAGGTCTCGCCGAAACCCATCTGCTCGGCGACGCGCCGCAGTTCCTCGTCCGCCGGGGTCACGCGGTGGTACGTCACGACGCCGAGCATGCGCCGCGCCTGGTCATAGTACGCGTCGAGCTCGCTCTCCCAGTCGGTCACGTCACGCCACTGCGGATCCTCGAAGAACGCGCGCGGCGGCTTGTACAGCGTGTTGGCGTAGACGAGCGAGCCGCCGCCGACGCCCGCGCCGGCCAGGATCAGCGCGTCGTCGAGGCGGTGGATGCGCTGGATGCCGGTCAGGCCGAGCCCGGGGGCGAACAGGAAGTCCCGCAGATGCCAGGAGTTCTTCGCGAACTCGTGGTCGGCGAACCGGCGCCCCGCTTCGAGCACGCCGACGCGGTAGCCCTTCTCCGTCAGCCGCAGGGCGGTCACCGAACCGCCGAAGCCGGAGCCGATCACCAGCACGTCGTAGTCGTAGTCGTGACCGCCGCCGCTGCCGTCGCTGTCGCCGTCGAATGCGCCCTCGCCCTCGCCGCCGAGAGCCGCCGTGCCCGCCATGACCGGGACGGTACTACCAGGCGGTAACTTTGTCACCGAGCAGCGACGATCGGTGCACGAGCCGTCGTCCGGCGGGAAAGAGCGAGACACTTGCAGCGTGCCGGAACTGCTGGAGGACTTCACCGAGGACCAAGTCGCGCGCTCACGGCGCCGCAAGCGCGCGGTGCTGCCGCTGCGCCTGGCCTCGGCGGGGGTCGGCTTCGCGGCGGTCTGCCTGCTCGGGTTCACCCGGCTCGGCGCGGATCTGGCGCACGGCGCCGGTTCGCTCGCGGGCGGCGGCTGGATCGCGACCGCGCTGCTCGGGGCGGTCGCGCTCGACCTCGTCCTCACGCTGGCCGGGCTGCCGATCGTGGCCCGCTCGGAGGTCGTCAACCGCCGGTGGGGGCTGTCGAACCGGTCGTGGCGGCTGTTCTGGGCCGACGAGGCCAAGGGCTTCCTGATCGGCGCGGTCATGCTCGGCGGGGTCAGCCTCGGCCTGTTCGCGCTGATCCGCACGCTGCCGGGGACCTGGTGGATCCCGGCGGCGCTGGCCGCGGTGGCGCTGGTGTTCGTGCTCTCCTTCCTGGTGCCGGTCGTCTTCGAGCCCTTGTTCAACCGCTTCCGGCCGTTGCCGGACGGCCCGCTGCGCGACCGGCTGCTGAGCGTGGCCGCGCAGACCAGCGTGACCGTGCGCGACATCCTGGTCAGCGACGCCTCCCGGCGCACCAACTCGATGAACGCCTACGTCTCCGGGATGGGCCGGACCCGCCGCGTCGTGGTCTGGGACACCACGATCGAGCAGGCCGGGCCCGACCAGATCGCCGCGATCTGCGCGCACGAACTCGGTCACGCCGCCCGGCGCGACGTGGTGACCGGCACCGCGATCAGCGCCGCGGGCATGGTCGCGGGCACGCTGCTGCTGGCCGCCGCACTACGCTGGCGGGGCCTGCTCGACGCCGCGGGCACGCCGTCCGCGACCGATCCGCGCTCCCTCGCGCTGGTCGTCGCAATCGGTACAGTGCTCGGCATGCTCGGCGCCCCGTGGTTCAACGCGTACAGCCGGCATGTCGAGGCGCGCGCCGACCAGTACGCGCTCGACCTGACCCGCGACCCGAGCGCGGTCGTCGCCACTTGGCGCAACCTCGCAGTGCGCGGCATCTCCGACCTCGAACCCCATCCGCTGGCCCAGGCCTGGTTCGGCACGCACCCTGCGATTCCGGCACGGATAGCGCACGCCCGCAGGTGGGCCGCGCGGCACGGGGTACCCGTCGACCTGCCGCGGCCCGCAGCGCCCGACCCCGTATCGAAGCCCGCAGCGCCCCGACCGGCGCCGAAGCCCAATGCGCCCCAACCAGCACAGCCCGACTCCCTCGGAGGAACTGATGGCCAATGAGCCGCTCGAACCGGACCTCGTCGACCACCTGCTCGGCAAGCTCGGCGGCTGGACCAGGGAGGGCGACACGATCCACCGGACCTACCAGGCCGAGGACTTCCCCGGGGCGATCCACCTGGTGAACGTGGTCGCTGTACTGGCCGAGCAGGCGCGCCACCATCCTGACATCGACATCCGCTGGCGGAACCTGAGCTTCACGCTGAGCACCCACGACGCCGGCGGCAAGATCACCATGGCCGACATCGAGCTTGCCGCGCAGATCAACGCGGCGATCTCGACGCAGCCAGCGGCTCGTTAGTGTCCTGCGTCGGCAGTCCGCCGCAGAAACCGGCCCCCGCATCCAGCCGGGCGCGGATGACCGACTTTCTTATGCGGCGGACTGTCGGCGCAGGGCGCTAGCATCCGTGCGCCGCGCTGCGCTGCTCGCCCACAGCGAACAGCGCGGCTGTGCGGAACACCCGGGGCGCGGCCGAAGTTGAGCAGAGCAGACTCAACCCGCGTCTGCTAGGAGTTGCCCGATGGCCATCGCCCCGACCACCCGAGCCCTGCCGGTCCTGCCGCTCGACGACGCGGTGGTGCTCCCCGGCATGGTCGTGCCGCTCGACCTGACCGACCGCGAGGTCAGCGCCGCCGTCGACGCCGCACGCGCCGAAGCTGTGGCACCACCTGCCGGCGACTCCCCCGAACTGCTGCTGGTGCCGCGCCCGGACGGCAAGTACGCCGCTTACGGCACGCTCGCCGTCGTCGAGCAGACCGGGCGGCTGCGCGGCGGCCAGGCGGTCGCCGTGGTGCGCGGCACCCGCCGGGCCAAGATCGGCCGCGGCACCACCGGACCGGGCGCGGCGCTGTGGGTGCAGGCGGAGATCCTGCCCGAGCCGCCCGCCACCGACCGCGCCCGCGAGCTGGCCGAGGCCTACCGCGAGGTCGCCGTCAAGATCCTGCAACACCGCGGCGCGTTCCAGGTCGTGGACGTGATCCGGCAGATCGAGGACCCCTCGGCGCTGGCCGACTCCGCCGGATACGCGCCGTACCTGACGCTGGAACGGAAGATCTCGCTGCTGGAGACCACCGATCCGGCCGAACGGCTGGAGACCGTGCTCGGCTGGGCCCGCGAGCAACTCGCCGAGCTCGAAGTCGCCGAGACGATCCGCAACGACGTCAACGAGGGCATGGAGAAGCAGCAGCGCGAGTTCCTGCTGCGCCGTCAGCTGGAGGCCATCCGCAAGGAGCTGGCCGAGTTGGACGGCCGCCCGGCCGACGAGAAGGACGACTACCGCGCCCGGGTCGAGGCCGCGAACCTGCCCGAGAAGGTGCGCGAGGCCGCCTTGAAGGAGGTCGACAAGCTGGAGCGCGGCGGCGAGCAGGCCCCGGACGTCGGCTGGATCCGCACCTGGCTGGACACCGTGCTCGAACTGCCGTGGAACGAGCGCACCGAGGACGCGTACGACATCCCCGCCGCGCGCGCCGTCCTGGACGCCGACCACGCGGGGCTCGACGACGTGAAGGACCGCATCGTCGAGTACCTGGCCGTGCGCAAGCGCCGGGCCGACCGCGGCCTGGGCGTCGTGGAGGGCCGCCGCTCCGGCGCGGTGCTGGCGCTGGTCGGCCCGCCCGGGGTCGGCAAGACCTCGCTCGGCGAGTCGGTGGCCCGCGCCATGGGCCGCAAGTTCACCCGTGTCGCGCTCGGCGGCATCCGGGACGAGGCGGAGATCCGCGGCCACCGGCGTACGTACGTCGGCGCGCTGCCCGGCCGGATCGTGCGCGCGATCCGGGAGGCCGGGACGATGAACCCGGTGATCCTGCTCGACGAGATCGACAAGGTCGGCGCGGATTACCGCGGCGACCCGACCGCGGCGCTGCTCGAAGTACTCGACCCGGCGCAGAACCACACCTTCCGCGACCACTACCTGGAGGTCGACCTCGATCTGTCCGACGTGGTGTTCCTGGCCACGGCGAACGTGCTCGAATCGATCCCGGGCCCGCTGCTGGACCGGATGGAACTGGTCCGGCTCGACGGTTACACCGAGGACGAGAAGGTCGTCATCGCCCGCGACCATCTGCTGCGCCGTCAGCTGGACCGCGCCGGGCTGACCGGCGACGAGGTCGTGTTCGACGACACGGCCATCCGTCGGCTCGCCGCCGAGTACACGCGCGAGTCCGGCGTGCGCGACTTGGAGCGGTCGATCGCCCGGGTGCTGCGCAAGGTGGCGGCCAAGCACGCGACCGGCGCGCTGGAGCTGCCGATCAGCGTCGGTCCGGACGACCTGCGCGAGTACGTCGGCCGACCGCGGCACACCCCGGAGACGGCGGAACGCACCGCGGTTCCGGGCGTGGCCACCGGCTTGGCGGTGACCGGCGCGGGCGGCGAGGTGCTGTTCGTCGAGGCCTCGCTGGCCGACCCGGAGACCGGCCCGACCGGCGTGAGCCTTACCGGGCAGCTCGGCGACGTCATGAAGGAGTCGGCGCAGATCGCGCTGTCCTACCTGCGCTCGCACGGCGCGGAGCTTGAGCTCCCGGTCGGCGATCTCAAGGAGCGCGGCGTACATATCCACGTGCCCGCCGGCGCCGTTCCGAAGGACGGCCCGAGCGCCGGCGTGACGATGGTGACCGCTCTCGGCTCGCTTCTCTCCGGCCGGCCCGTACGCGCCGAGGTGGCGATGACCGGTGAGGTTTCGCTGACCGGACGGGTACTGCCGATCGGCGGGGTCAAGCAGAAGCTGCTGGCCGCGCAGCGCGCCGGGGCCACCACGGTGCTACTGCCGAAGCGCAACGAGCCGGATCTGGACGACGTTCCCGGCGAGGTGCGTGACGCACTGGAGATCCACCTGGTCTCCGACGTGCGCGAGGTGCTGAACCTGGCCCTCTCCCCCGCTGGTGCGACGAAGCTGGTCGCAGCGGCCGCGTAACGCGCCGCGAGCTGCCTATCGGCGTCCTGCCGCCGGCCGACGACGAGTCGGCCGGACCAGCCAGACCACGTCAGTCGCCGCCGTTCTCCCTCGCGAGAGCGGCGGCGACGTCGTCTGTGGTCTCATCTTTGGCGGCGTCCGCTGCGTCGTCGTGCACGACGTCATTGTGCGCGGTGTCATTGTGCGCGCTGTCATTGTGCACAGCGTCATTGTGCGCGCTGTCGTCGTCTGCGGTGTCGTCGTCCTCAACGGCGGGTTCCTTGGCCGGGACGCGAATCACGACGCTGCCGGAGTTCAGATCGATCGGGCCGCGGTGGAGCTCCCCCTGTGCCTCCTCTTCGCGGGTGTTCTCCAACCGGCGCAACTCCTCGGTGCGATGCCGATTGCCCGAGCTGAACAAGTCGAAGAAGATGCTCACCTCATCAAGGTACAGGGTGCCCGACTTGCGCGATACGGGCCGCGGCTTGAAGTGATCGTCGCGGAACCCTGCACCATGAAACTTGCTGCCGCGAGCCGCTACGCGGCGCCCCAGTTCGTGAAAGTCGCCGTGACCGCGGTCCCCGGACGATAGCGGGTCGCACGTACGGTCAACGAGTCGGCCAGTTCCCTGGCGATGTACAGGCCGCGTCCGCCTTCGTCGCACATCGCGGCCTCTACGGCGGCGCGGTCGGGTATCTGCGCGCCGGTCCACCGGCCCGCGTCGCGTATCGTGCAGGCGGCCGCCGGGCCGAGCGCCGAGGCTTCGCAGTGCAACACGAGGCGTACCGGGCCGCGTCCGTGCCGGAATGCGTTACCGGCGAGCTCGCTGACGACGACCGCCGCGTCCGCGGAGCGTTCGGCCAAGCCCCAGCGGTCGAGGGTCCGCACGGTCAGCCTGCGCGCGTCGGCGACCGCGGTGGGGCCGGGAAGCGCCGTGACCACGAAGCGGTCGAGCGGTGTCGGTATGACGCGCCACGCCCGATCCGGGACGTAGGTCGAGAAGGACGGCCCGACCGCAATCAGCATCCGCCGGGCCAGTCGGCGTGCCTCGCGCCGCACGGCCGATCACCTCGGTTCCACTCGCGTGATCGCCGCACTCGATCGCCAGTTCCAAGTACCGTCATGGGTCACTGTGCGCTACCTACGGCAAAACGTCAAGGTCTAGACCAATCTTTCACGCAGAGCGACTTGACAATCACCTGTGGATGCCATTCGGCATGCTTACAGGCATGTTCCGGCTCGTCAGCGGACCCCCGTCCACCACCGGTCCCGCAGCGCCGCGAGCACCGCGATCGACACCACGAGCAGGACCAGGCTCAACGCGATCGCCGCCTGCGGATCCTGTTCGAGTTGGAGGTACACGGCCAGCGGCATCGTCTGCGTCGTGCCGGGAAAGTTTCCGGCGAACGTGATGGTCGCGCCGAACTCGCCGAGCGCGCGGGCCCAGGCGAGCGCCGCCCCCGCGGCGACGCCCGGGGCGACGATCGGCAGCGTGACCCAGCGGAAGATCTGCCACTGGTTCGCCCCGCACGTCGCCGCGGCCTCCTCCAGCTGAGGGTCGGCCAGGCGCAGCGCCGACTCGACGGACACCACCAGGTACGGCAGGGCGACGAACGACTCCGCGACGACGACGCCGGGCGTGGTGAAAGGCAGCGTGACCCCGAACTCCCGGTCGAGCCAGCCGCCGACCAGCCCCTGCCGCCCGAGCACCAGCAGCAGCGCGATGCCCGCGACGACCGGCGGCAGCACCAGCGGCACCGTCACCAGCGCCCGCACCAGCCGCCGGGCGGGCACGCGCGTGCGGGCCAGCAGCCAGGCCAGCGGAACGCCGAGGACCAGCGAGACGCCGGTGGCGAGCGTCGCGGTCTCCAGCGACAGCCGCAGGGCCGTCCACGAGTCGCCCGCGGCGAGCAGTGCGGGCAGCTCACGCCACGGAGTCTTCGCGAGCAGCCCCACGACCGGCAGGACGAGGAAGCCCAGACCGACGAGCGCCGGAACGTACAGCGCCACATGTGACCGATCGGCCTTACTCATCACTCATCCATGATCATCGCCGACGCTTATCGCCGCGAACTCACAAACGGCTTCGCACTACTCACGGCTTGATGAAGCCTGCCTGCAACAGGACGCTCTCGCCCTCGCTGGACAGCACGTACGCCTCGAAGGCCTGGGCAGCGATCGGGTCCGGCGCGTTCTTGAGCACGGCGATCGGATAGGTGTTGATCGCCGAAGCGGCCTCGGGGAACGGAACGCCGTCCACCTTCCCGGCGGCCCCCGCCACGTCCGTGTGGTAGACCATCGCCGCGTCGACCGAGCCGAGTTCGACCTTCGTCAGGGCACTGGTGACGTCCTGCTCCAACGTCACCGGCGTCAGCTTGACGTTCGCGGCGGCCAGCGCCTTCTTCGCGGCCGCGCCGCAGGGCACCGTCGGCGCGCACAGCGCCACCTTGACTCCGGGCTTGACCAGATCGGCGAGGCTCTGGATCTTGAGCGGGTCGCCCGGCGCCACCGCGATCTCCAGTTCGTTCTTCACGAACACCATCGGCGCGCCGATCACATCGCCGGCCTTGGTCACGGTGCCCATCGTGGTCGTGCTGGCCGCCGCGAACACGTCCGCCGGGGCGCCCTGGGTGATCTGCGCGGCGAGCGTGTCACTGCCGCCGAAGGAGAACTTGACCGTGACGCCCGGGTGCGCGGCCTCGAACTGCTTGCCCAGCGTGGTGAACGTCTTGTTCAGCGACGCGGCCGCGAACACCGTCACCGTGCCGGAGAGAGCGGGACCGCCCGCGCCGCTCGACGACACGCTCGCCGCAGGGTTCGTATCCGAGCTTGAGCTGCATCCCGCGACGGCGATCAGCCCCATGGCGACGACTGCCGCCGCCATGGCTCGCGCTCCGGTCATGGCCTGCCCCTTTTTCATCCGTGCGCGGGCGACGCGTCCGCGCGCTCGACGACGACGTTGGTGGACTTGACGACGGCGACGGTGACCACACCGGGTTCGAGCGCGAGCTCGTCGGCGGCCTCGCGGCTCATCAGCGACACGACGCGGTGCGGCCCGGCCTGGATCTCTACCTGGGCCATGACCCCGTCGCGCACGACGCGGGTCACGATGCCGCGGAACCGGTTGCGCGCCGACGAGAGCGCTCCGAACCGCTCGCGCTCGTCGGTATCGGCCAGAGTCAGCGCGAAGACGGCCAGGTCGCTGCCCGCGATCGTGCGGTGCCCGTGCTCGTCGCGCGCCGCCGGAAGCCGCCCGGAGTCGATCCAGCGGCGTGCCGTGTCCGGGCTCACGCCCAGCAATTCGGCGGCTTCGCCGATCCGGAACGTCGTCACACGCACAGTCTACCCAGCACCTGCCAGGAGAAAGCCGTGATCCACTTGCATCTGCAAGGCATTATGATCCTCACACCACGCAGATGCCATCGGCGTACACGAAGCCGCCTCCGGATGGAATCCGCATGGAAACGGGACATCACCGAGCGTGACAGGGCCGACCGATTCGGCCGGAGGTGAGCGGAAAACCCCGATTTGACAATCCATCGGGATGTTTATTCGAACGTAATATTTTCAGAGAAGGGCTGTCGCCCCGAACGTTCGGACTGGCAGGGTTTGACGCCGAAAGCGCCTGCCGCGGTTGCAGCGCCCTGATCAGCTGCGCCGCACGGCGACCGGACTGCGAGGGGTCGCATCATGTCTGGGCATACACGCAAACCGGCCGGGAGCCGGGAGGCCGGGGCGTACGACTACGTCGGCAGACGCCGAGCGCGCGCCGACGACTACGGCAGCCATGGCAACGGCTTTGATGCCAACGGGCAAAGACTCAACGACACGGCACACAATGGCCTGACATACAGCGACCTGACAAACAACGACTCGACCGGCTTCGAGCGTTCCGCCGCGCAACGCGGCGCGAGCAGGCCGCGTACCCGCGGACGGCGGCGAACCACCGCCGACGAGCCCGCCAGGCCCCACTTGTCCGGCCGCATCGCGAAAGCCGGGCCGCTCGCCCTGGCGTTGGCGGTAGGCGGCGCCGTCGCCGCGTTCGCCGCTCCGGCCAACGCGCCCGCCATACCAGCCGCGCCGCAGCCGACGTGCACGCTACAGGTGCCTGAACAGCCGTTGACGGCTCAGGGGCTTGCCACGCCCTTCGTGCTGTCCGGCGGCGGCCAAGCGTGCCACGAGTCGGATTCGGGCACCGCCGCCTTCGTGCAAGGGCTCGTACTCGATCCCGCTACCGGCCACCTGTCCGTCTACGACCCGCTGGTTGTCGACGCCGGCATGCAGCCGGCCGTCGCGCCGACCGTCCCGGCGCTGCCCGCGAACGCGGTCGTCGCCCTCTGGTTCGGGTTCAACGGCAACGTGCTGGCGCTCACCGGTGGCGGCGTGAAGGCCGGATCCTGCGTCAACGGCACGGACAACTCGCCGTTCGGGCAGTTCTCCTACTGCAATGCTCCCGCCTTCTTCGCCGCCGCCAACACGGCGATCGCGAAGGGCGAGATCACGGTGCCGCCGCTCGGCGACGCCGCCGACGGCAAGGCCTGCCCGACGACGCGCGACTTCGGCATCGTGGACCAGGACCAGAGCGACAACATGACCACGACGTACCTGGTCCTGCCCGACGGACGCACCGCGCAGAACACCCGGTCGGCCGCCGGGAAGCTGGCCGGGAAGACGCTGGCGGTGATGGCCAACGGCAGTGACAACCTGCTGCTCGACCACTTCGTCGACCCGGCCCTCGACTGCACGCCGTTCACCGCGCCGGACCTGGCGAACCCCGGGTTCCAGGCCACCGGCCTCGGCCTCAACGAGTTGCAGGCCGCGGCACACCAGGCGGCGCCGATCGCGCTGGTGCCGGTCGACGACCCGATGGTCCTCGACAACGGCGGCGCCGCCAGCGACACCAAGACAGACCTCTACCGCGCCGGGGTGGATCAACCCCCGTTGTCGCAGGCCTCCGGTTCCGCGGCGCAGTACTGCGCCAACCTGCGCACGATCGGCGTCATGCGCACCAGGCTCGACAGGAGCCTGACCGACACGACGTCGTCGCCCGACCCAGGCGCCGCCTCGAACCTGTTCACGTTCCTGGCGCAGCGGCTTCAGCAGTCGTACGTCAATCTCGGCTGCGAGCAGTTGCTGAACGTACGCAATCCGGTGCACCTGAAGACGGACGCGAACGGGGTCGCCGTGGACGCGACGTTCGACCAAGTGGACGTCGGCCCGACCCCCACTCCCAGCGCAAGCGCCCATGCCGGCGCAAGCACGAGTGCTTCGCCGTCGGGCAGCCCGAGTACGAGTCCTGTCACGCCCACGGCCGAGCCGTCGCGCACTCCTTCGCACTCGCCGGAGCCGGCCAAGAGCAGCCCGGCGCCAACGCAGAGCACTGGCGGCAGCGACGACCCCAATAGCCGTCCGGGCGCCGCAGTATCGCCGAGCACGAACGCAGCCGCCCCCGCCTCCTCGGACACGCCCAACCAGCCATCGCAGCCGACGAAGCCGGACCAGCCGCCGTCGAGCACACCTGCGTCCACGTCCGCTCCCGCTGCCGGTTCAGTCGGAAGCAGAACGGGAAGCAACGGCGGACCGGGCACCGCAGCCGGAAAGGCGGCGGCCGGAACCCAACCGGTCGCGGCGGTCACCAGCACGCCGATCAGCGTCGCAGGCTTCGAGCACGAACACGCCGGGGCGGCGAGGAACCCGAACAGCGCCCTGTCCGGGCCGGATCCGATGGCGGACAGCGGTTTCGACCCCATGAGCCCGCAGGTGCTCTGGGCCCTGGGTGCGGCCCTGGTCGTGCTCTTCGCCTCACTGCTGTACCAGCGCCGGCCGAGGCAGCGAGGCCAGGGCCGACGCGGTTCGTCCTCCTGAGAGCGTCCTACCGAGCCGGAAGTCTCCCGCCGAACGCCCTACCGAACGAGTGACCTGCCGAACGGGTGATCCGGCCGCCACGCGCGGTCTGGATCACCCGACCGACGAGTAGGCCACGACGCCGCGGCGCAGCAGGTCCACGGCGGCCCTGGCCGTGTCCCGGATCCGCGCCGAGTCCGAGTTCTGCGACGCCAGGGTGCCCGCCGCGTCGGCGAGCTGGCCGAGCAGGTCGATCAGCTGCTTGCACCAGCGCACGAAGTCGCCCGCGGGCAGGCCGACCTCCTCAAGGACCGTGTCCAGCCGCTGCCCACTCGCCCACTGGAACGCCGCCCACGCGAACCCGGCGTCCGGCTCGCGCTGGAAGTCCACCGCGTGGTCGCCCTCAAGTTCGTGCACGGTCAGCCACAGCCTCCCCATCCGCTCGATCGCCTCGCGCGCGTTGCCCTTCGGCAGCCGGGGCGGGCCGTAGTCCTCGGCGTTGCGCGCCTCGTAGACCAGCAGGGAGACCGCCGACGCCAGTTCCGCCGGGCCCAGGCCGTCCCACACGCCCTCACGCAGGCACTCGGCGGCCAGCAGGTCGAGCTCGGAGTAGATCCGGGCCAGCCGCCTGCCCTCGGCGGTCACCTTCTCCCCGTCGAGGTAGCCGAGCACCGCGAGCACCGAGCAGACCTGGTCGAAGGTGCGCGCGATCGAGTGCGTACGACCCTTGACACGCTTGTCGAGACCCTCGGTCTCCCGCTCAAGCCGGTGGTAGCGCTCGGCCCAGCGGGCGTGGTTCTCCCGGTCCTCGCAGCCGTGGCAGGCATGGGCGCGCAGGGCCCTGCGCAGCCGGGCGATCTCCTCGTCGTCCGCGGCGGCCGAGCGCTGCCGATGCGGGCGCGGCGGCTTGTCGCCGTCGCCGACCCCGGCCTTGGTGCGCAGCGTCGCGGCCAGGTCGCGGCGGGACTGCGGGGACTTGTGGTTGAAGGTCTTCGGGATGCGCATCCAGCCGGTCGGCTCGACCGGCACCGGGAAGTCCAGCAGCGAGAGCGTCGCGACCTCCCGACCCGCGGTGAGCACGCGCGGCCGCGGGCCGTCGCGCCCGGCGTCCAGGCCCGGGTCGAGGATCACCGCCAGCCCGGCCTTGCGCCCGGCCGGCACGACGATGATGTCGCCGGTCTTGAGCGATTCGAGGGCCGACGCGGCGGCGGCGCGGCGCTGGCCGGCGCCCTCGCGGGAGAGCTCCGCCTCGCGGTCGGCCAGCGACCTGCGCAGGCCCATGTACTCGTCGAAGTCGCCGAGATGACAGGTCATCGCCTCGCGGTAACCCTCAAGCGCCTCACGGTTACGGCGCAGCTGCCGGGTGAGGCCGACCACCCCCTTGTCGGCCTGGAACTGCGCGAACGAGCTCTCCAGCAGGTTGCGGGCGCGCACCTTGCCGACCTGCCCGACCAGGTTGACCGCCATGTTGTACGACGGCTTGAAGGAGGAGCGCAGCGGATACGTGCGCGTGGACGCCAGGCCGGCCAGCGCGCGCGGATCGAGGCCCGGCCGCCAGACCACCACCGCGTGGCCCTCGACGTCGATGCCGCGCCGCCCGGCGCGGCCGGTCAGCTGCGTGTACTCGCCGGGCGTGATGTCGGCGTGCGCCTCGCCGTTCCACTTGACCAGCGATTCGAGCACCACGCTGCGGGCCGGCATGTTGATGCCGAGGGCCAGGGTCTCGGTGGCGAACACCGCCTTGACCAGCCCGGCCGCGAACAGCTCCTCGACGATCTCCTTGAACGTCGGCAGCATCCCGGCGTGGTGCGCGGCGACCCCGCGCTCCAGGCCGTCGACGAAGTCGTGGTATCCCAGGATATTGAGATCCTCGGCGGGCAGGTCGGCGCAGCGCTCCAGGACGTGCGCGCGCACCTGGATGCGCTGCTCGTCGGTCAGCAGCCGCACCCCGGAACGCAGGAACTGGTGCACCGCGGCGTCGCAGCCGGCCCGGGAGAAGATGAAGGTGATCGCGGGCAGCAGCCCGGCCGCGTCGAGGCGCTCGACGACGTCGACCCGGCTCGGCGGCGGGGGCATCCGGCGCGGGCGGCCGTTACGCCCGCCGGCCCGCCCGCTGCGCGGCGCGTAGCCGAAGCGCTCCCCCTCCCGGGCGAAGCGCACCAGCTCGGGGTTGACCCGCGCCACGTCCGCCTCGTGCGGGTCCGCTCCGGCGTACAGGTCGTAGAGCCTGCCGCCGGCCAGCACGTGCTGCCAGAGGGGCACCGGCCGGTGCTCGGAGACGATGATCTTCGTCTCGCCGCGCACGGTCGCCAGCCACTCGCCGAACTCCTCGGCGTTGGAGACGGTCGCGGACAGCGACACCAGCTGCACCGACTCGGGCAGGTGGATGATCACCTCCTCCCAGACCGCGCCGCGGAAGCGGTCGGCGAGGTAGTGGACCTCGTCCATGACCACGTAGCCGAGCCCGTCGAGCGCCTCGGAGCCCGCGTAGAGCATGTTGCGCAGCACCTCGGTGGTCATCACCACCACCGGCGCGTCCCCGTTGATCGAGTTGTCCCCGGTCAGCAGGCCGACCTTCGCCGGGCCGTGCCGCCTGACCAGGTCGGTGTACTTCTGGTTCGACAGGGCCTTGATCGGGGTGGTGTAGAAGCACTTGCGTCCCCGGGCGAGCGCCAGGTGCACGGCGAACTCACCGACGACGGTCTTGCCCGCCCCGGTCGGCGCCGCGACCAGCACCCCGTGCCCCTCTTCGAGGGCTGAGCACCCGTCGAACTGAAACTGGTCGAGACCGAAGGAGTAGAGCTTGGCGAACCCGTGCAGCTCGGTCCGCTCTTCGGCCTGACGACGGCGGGCGGCGGCGTACCGCTCGGCGGGCGAGGTCATGCTCCAATCCTAGGCGACACCTCAGACAAGCCGCTGATCGTTTCCCAACCGCCGGTTCTACACCGGAACAACAGTCAGCTGCGATTTCAGGTCTTGAAGTCGTCGACGTTGCGAGTGTACAGAAGCAGCCCATTGACCATCGCCGTGGCTGCGATCATGAGGTCGTACTTGCGTGGCTTGGGATTGCGGCCGAGCGCGACCACCAGGGCCACCAGGGCGCCGTAGGCGTTCGCCGCGTTCGCGTCGAAGGGCAGCGGCTCGAAATTGGCCTCTGCCGAGATCAGGCGCGTGATCCGCACTGAACGCTCGAAACGGTCCGTGGCCAGATGGACCCCATCGCGAGTTCCGCCAGCGTGACGGTCGCGACGCCCGCGCTCATCGGCAGCGCCTCGTCGGGAATCTTCTGAAGGTCGATGAACACGCAGGTGTCAAGCACGCCGGCGGGCAGCCGGCCTGCTTCACTCATCGCCGATCCGATCCTCGCCGAAGAACGCATCGATGTCGGCGCGCATCGATGCGTAGTCGGGATCGGGACCTGCCGCGAATGCCTGGCGCAGTTCGCTGATCGGCGTGAGCCGATAACGCTTGATCGGGCTGAGGTGGGCGACGGGGACGCCGTTGCGAGTGACGATCATCGTCTCGCCGGCCTCGACGGCATCCATGATCGCAGCGCTCTCATTGCGCAATTCGCGCTGGGTGATAGTACGCTGCGTGGTTGTAACGTTCATATGCGTAGCGTAGTGTGCTGCTCCCCAGCGTGACACGCTGGCTGACGTGGGCTCGGGCCAGGTCAGGGCGCGGGGACGTAGGCGAGCAAGGCTCCGGGCACGGTCTCGATGCGCGCGGGCAGCACTCCGGCCCACTCGCCGTCGGCCCAGATCGAGACGGTCTGCCCGGGCGCGCTGGACAGCGCGACCTCGGCGGCGTGCTGCACGCGTACCTTAGGGTGCTTGACATGGCGGCCGGAATAGACGCCGGGGAAGATGCGCAGCAGGGTCGGCTTGGTGACCTCGTCGACCACGGTGATCTGGAAGCGACCGTCGTGCACGTCGGCCTGCGGGCAGATTCGCATGCCGCCGCCGTAGCTCGGGCCGTTGCCGACCGCGACCAGCATGCCGTTCAGTTCGGCGTGCGTGCCGTCCGTGTCGAGGGCGAACGGGATCGCCCGGAACGGGCCGAGTTCGGCCAGCAGGGCGAGGACGTAGCGGGACGAGCCGCGCGGGCGGCGCATCCGGTTCGCCCGCTCGTTGACCTTCGAGTCGAGGCCACAGGCCATCACGGTGCCGAACCAGCGTGGCGTAAGGGAGCCGGGGCCGCTGATCCGGCCGAGGTCGAACGCGCCGGTGCGTCCGGCCGCCACGATGCGGGCGGCCGCTTCCGGGTCGCGCAGCGGCAGGCCGAGGAAGCGCGCCACGTCGTTGCCGGTGCCAGCGGGGATGACGCCGAGCGGGGTGCCGGTGCCGGCGACCAGTTGCAGGCCGAGGCTGACCATGCCGTCGCCGCCGGTGACGACGAGTGCGGCGGCGTTGTCGTCGAGTGCCACGCGGGCTTGCTTCGCGGCATCGTCGGCGTCGCGTCCGACGATGAACCGGACGTCGAGTCCGGCAGCCGTGAGGACGGCGCGTGCCCTATCACCGTAGGCACGGCCACGGCCTTTGCCCGAAGTGGGGTTGACGACGAGTGCGAGCGCCTCGCCGGCGCTCACCGGCCGGCCGTCGTCACGAGATGTCTTCGAGGCTGCTCGCCCTCTCGACCGGGGCCGGGCTCAGGTCGAGCTGCGAGGCCTCGTCCGGGGAGAGCTGGTGGATCGGGTCGGCGGCCCGCCGCGCTGCCCGGCGCTTGTCGTTGAGCAGCGCGACGCCGATGGCGCCGAAGTACAGGACGCAGATCGGGATCGCCAGCACGCTCATGCCGACCGGGTCGCCGGTGGGCACCGCGATGGCCGCGAAGACGAAGATCAGCAGCACCACGATGCGCCAGTACTGGCGCATCCGCGCGCCGCTGAGGATCCCGATGAAGTTGAACAGCACCAGGATCAGCGGCAGCACGAACGAGGTACCGAAGACGATCATCATTTGTAAGAAGAAGACCAGTGTCTGGTCCAGCGGCAACTGCGCCGCGACGCCGCGCGGCACGAAGCCCATCAGGACGCGCAGGATGGTCGGGAAGAAGTAGTAGCACAGCGCGGCGCCCGCGACGAACAGCGGGATCGCGGTACCGACGAAGGTGAGGCTGTACTTCTTCTCCTTCTTGTACAGCCCGGGGGCCAGGAACGCCCACAGCTGGTACATCCAGACCGGCGCGGCCAGCACCACCCCGGAGAACATGGCGATCTTGAAGGCGAGGGTGATGCCGGCGCTCGGCCCTTGCAGCACCAGAACGCCGTTGGCGCAGTCCGCTGAAGGCCGCCCGACGCCGGAGATGCCCTTGATGTTGCAGATGGGGGCTTCCAGGACGTGCACGACGTTGCGGTAGTAGATGAAGCCGACGATCGCGGCGACCAGCATCGCGAGCGCCGCCTTGATCAACCGGGCGCGCAGTTCCCGGATGTGCTCCATGAGCGGCATGCGCTCCGCGTCGTCCGCGGAGCGTCCGGCCTTACCAGCCACCTCTCGTGCCACCCGCTCCCGTCGTCGTGGTCATGTCGGTATTACAACCGCATTACCGCTGCTGGCCCGGCGCGCGGTCGACCACGTCTTCCGGATCCGCCACGATGGTGCGCTTCGGCGGCACCGGGACGTCGTCACGCAGCGCCTGGCTCTCCGCCTTGAGGATACGGCGCGTCTTACCCAGGTTCCGCATCGCGTCGGGCAGCCGCTTCCAGCCGAAGAAGACCAGCCCGAGGACGATGATCAGAAAAAGTCCCTCAGCACGGAGCAACATCGTGACGCGCCCTTTCGACGGCCGGTCCGCGGGCGCGGCGGAATGGACTGCCACGCCGAATCAAGGTTTCAGCGGCTTGTGGATATTGTCAACGGTCGGCCGCAGCGGCGCCGGGCCGTGTCCCGTCGCCGGACTGCATCTGGGCCAACCCGGCCTGCATCGGGCCGGCGGCCTCGGACAACGTCTTGCTCGCCCGGCCGACTTCCTTCATCAGGCCCTTGAGCGCGCGGAACACGCCGAACGCGAAGTAGCCGATGGCGGCGAGCGCCGCGACGGCGAGGCTCGCCCCGACAATCACCCAGACCATCACGGTCATGACCCTATCGGGTGCGCGGGCGCGTCCTGGTGCCCAGGCGAGCGTTGGTGCGCTGCCTCGTCGGGTGCGTGAACGGTAACGGTCAGCTCCGCGGCTCCGGCGCTTCGCAGCACCGCCTGCAACTCCGCATCGGCGGTACGCCGGACACGCGAGCCACAGCCGGTGCACGTAAAGGCGTACTCCCAGCGGTCACCTCGGCCGAGCAGCCGTACGGAGGAGAGTTCGACGAGACGTGGTCCACAGTCCTCGCACCGCGCCCTGACCATCGAGGCGGGATTGGCGGGATTGTCAGCCGTCACGCCGTGGCGTCCGCTCCGTACGCCGCCAGCGCTTCGGCGGCCGTGTCCCGGACCTCCGCGACGAATGACTCCGGCGCCAGCACCCGGGCCGCGCCGCCGAGCCGCAGCACCAGCCTCCTGATCCGATCCGGATCGGCGGCGCGCAGCGTCACGTGCAGCCTTCCATCGCCGTCGCCGACCTCGCGCACGCTTTCGCAGGGGTAGTACTCGGGCACCCAGTGGGCTTCCGGCGCCAGTTCCAGCGTCACCAGCGGATCGTCCTCGTCCACGCGCAGTGCCGTGGCGGGCGCCTGCTCGGTGAGGTCAAGGCCCACGGCGTCGGCCGGCGGTTCGGACGGCAGGTCCAGCACCTCGATCCCGACCACTCGGTCGAGCCGGAAGAGCCGCACGCCTTTGGACAGCCGGCACCAGCCCTCCAGGTAGGCGCGCCCGGCCAGCAGCGCGACGCGCATCGGGTCGACGTCCCGCTCGGTCACCTCGTCGCGCGAGGGCACGTAGTACCGCAGGTGCACCAGCCGCTTCTCGGCCAGTGCCCGCTGCGCCGCCTCGAAGACGACATCGCGCGCCTCGAAGGCCACCGACAGCCGCTCGGCCAGCCGGGCCGAGTCGCCGGTGGCGTTCTCCAGCTTGGCCACCGCGCGGTCCAGCGCGTCGCGGTCCGCGATGCCCGGCACCTGCGCCAGCGCCCGCAGCGCGACCAGCAGCGCCACCGCCTCGCGGGTGGACAAACGCAGCGGCCGCACGATCGGCTCGGCGGCGTTCTCCAGGTGGATCGCGCCGCCCTCCTCAACGTGCGCCTCCATCAGGTCGTCCGCGAAACCGCCGGGCAGGCCGCAGAACCACAGCACATTGAGGTCCTTGGCGACCTGCTTCGCCGTGACGCCGAACTCCTCGGCGACCTCGCTCACCGTGCTGCCGGGGTGGCTGAGCAGGTACGGGACCAGGTTCAGCAGCCGCTCGACCTGCGAGACCGCGGTGCTCACGAGGCGACCTCCAAATGCTTGCCGCGCAGCTGCTTGCCCTTGCCGCCGTGTGCCGCCGCGGGCGCTTCGTGCTCGTGGGCGACCGGCCTGGGCTGCGCGATGGCACGCAGCTTCGCGATCACGCCCTTGCGCAGGGACGACGGCTCAAGCACCACGACATCGGGCCCGTACTCGGCCAGCCATCCGGCCGTGTCCGCATACGACGTGATCACGATGGTGTCCCAGCCGTCGGCGCCCTCGACGATCGAGGTCGCGCCGCGGCGCAGCGGGAAGCAGGTGCCCTTGCGCACCCGGAGCGTCGCCGGGCCGAGGTCGCTGCTGCTGCTCATGGCGAAGGCGTCCACCTGCGCGCGCACGTCGAGCCGGTCGGGCACCTTGTGCTCCGGCGGGCGGCCGGTCAGCAGCACCGGGCTGGTGATCCGGTCGAGCCGGAAGACCCGCGCGTCGTCCCGGCCCAGGTCGTACCCGGCCAGGTACCAGCGGCCGCGCCAGGAGTCGATCGTCCACGGCTCGACCTCGCGCATCCGCACCTCGCCGTCCGACCTGCGGTAGGAGAATCGCACGACCTGCCGGTCGTAGACCGCCTCAAGCAGCGGCTCGAAGGCCGGGGCCTCGGCCCGCACCCGCGGCTCGATCCCGGCGGGCGCGGCCTCGCCGATGTCGAGGCCGGCCGCCTTGAGCTTGAGCAGCGCCGAGGAGGCCGCCTGCGCGAGGGTCGCCTGCTGCCAGAACCGCGCGGCCACGCCGATCGCCGCCGCCTCGTCCGGCTCCAGCCGCAACTCCGGCAGGGCGTACTCCCCCGGCGCGATCCGATAGCCGACCTCGTCCTCGAACAGCGCGCTGACCGCGCCCACTTCGAGCGGGATGCCCAGTTCGCGCAGCTCCTCCTTGTCCCGCTCGAACATCCGCTCGAAAGCCTCATCGGTCGGGCAGCTGCGGTACGGCTCCAAGGTGGCGCGCAGCCGTTCCTTCGTCACGAAGGTCCGCGAGGCGAGCAGGCAGATCACCAGGTTGACCAGCCGCTCGGTCTTGCTCGCTGGCATTCGCCGACTCCCTCCTAGTCGCCTGCGCCCCGTGCCGACGGTGCGACTCCGACGCTACTGCCTCCGCGCGGGCTTCTGTACCAAAGGACGCACAATACCGAATAGGCTGCCGCCGTGATCAGCTGGCGAGCCGGGCGGGTAACCGCCCTCGGCCGCGCCTGGCGGGGCGCCCGCGAACTGACCGCCGACGTGGACGGCGCGGCCGTCAGGGCGCTGGCCTATCCGCTGCTGACCGGCGAGCCCGCGATCGGCGACAGAGTCCTGCTCAACACGACCGCGCAGACGATGGAACTGGGCACCGGCGGCTACGCGCTGGTCGTCGCCCTGCCCGACCGCCTGCCGGAGGATTCCCCGCTCGGGCCGGGGCACCTCGTGAAGGCGCGCTACACGCCGCTACAAGCCATCGTGCTGGGAGTGGAGGAGCAGCACTCCCCGCACCACGAACTGTTGCGCGACGCGGATTCACTCGATGGGATGCCGGTGGTGACCGCCGATCTGCACTCGGCGCTGCCGGCCGTGTGCGCCGCGATCCTCGCCGATCGGCCGGGCACCCGCATTGTGTACGTGATGAGCGACGGCGGCGCGCTGCCGCTGTGGTTCTCTCGCACCGCCGCGGGATTACGCGACGCGGGCTGGCTGGCCGGGTCGGTGACCGTGGGTCAGGCGTTCGGCGGCGACGTGGAGGCCGTGACGGTGCACTCCGGCCTGCTCTCAGCGCGCTTGGTCCTGGACGCGGACGTCGCGATCGTCGCGCAGGGGCCCGGCAATCTCGGCACCGGAACGCGCTGGGGCTTTTCGGGCGTGGCCTGCGGCGAGGCCGTCAACGCGGCAGGGGTGCTCGGCGGCCGTCCGGTCGGCGTGCTGCGGATTTCCGAAGCCGACGCCCGCGGCCGGCATCGCGGGCTTAGCCACCACAGCCTGACCGCGTACGGCCGGGTCGCCCTCTGCCCCACGCTGTTGGCCGTCCCGGCCGAACCCGGCTCGTTCTGGGACGGGGTACGCGAGCAGGCACGGACACTGACGGCGCGTCACACGCTGCGCGAAGTCGACTGTCGCGGGCTGGACGAGGCGCTGGCGGCGAGCCCGGTCGGCCTGTCCACGATGGGCCGGGGCCTGTCGGCCGACCGGGCGAGCTTCCTCGCCGCCGCGGCGGCCGGACGGGCAGCCGCGAGTCTGCTGGGCGGGCCGGGACGAGCGATGTGAAAAAGTAGGCGGGAAAAGCGCGACCGAGAGGAAACACCGAGATGTCTGTACAGAAGCCCGAGATCGACTTCCCGGAGGGTCCGGCGCCCGCCGACCTGGAAATCAAGGATCTGTGGGAGGGTGACGGCGCGGAAGCGGCCCCCGGGCACAGCGTGACCGTGCACTACGTCGGGGTCTCGCACTCAACCGGCGAGGAGTTCGACGCCTCCTGGAACCGCAGCGCCCCGTTCCAGTTCCCGCTCGGCAAGGGCCGGGTCATCGCGGGCTGGGACCGCGGCGTGGCAGGGATGAAAGTCGGCGGCCGGCGGCAGCTGACCATCCCGGCGCACCTCGCCTACGGCGACCGCGGCGCCCCGCCGGTCATCAAGCCGGGCGAGGCGCTCATCTTCGTGGTCGACCTGCTCGGCGTGAGCTGACA
>NZ_DASYZI010000411.1:0-13434 GCF_035946395.1 Actinocrinis sp. | reverse complement strand
CCGGACGCCGGTGTCAGTGCATCAGATCCTCAGTGCATCAAACTCTCACTGCATCAGATCCTGTGCCCCGGCAGGTCGAACCGGTCGAGGTTCATCACCTTGTCGAACGCGGCCACGAAGTCGTGCACGAACTTCTCCTGCGCGTCGTCGCTCGCGTAGACCTCGGCGAGCGCGCGCAGCTCCGAGTTCGAGCCGAAGACCAGGTCGACGCGGCTGCCGGTCCACTTGAGCTCGCCGGTGGCGCGGTCGCGGCCCTCGAAGGTCTCCGCGTCCTCGGAGGCCGGCGACCACTCGGTGCCCATGTCGAGCAGGTTGACGAAGAAGTCGTTGGTCAGCGCCCCTGGCTTTGCGGTCAGGACGCCCAGCGCGGACTGCTGGAAGTTGGTGCCCAGCACGCGCAGGCCGCCGACCAGGACGGTCATCTCGGGCGCGCTCAGCGTCAGCAGGTTCGCGCGGTCGACCAGCAGGTACTCGGACGGCAGCCGGTTGCCCTTGCCGCGGTAGTTGCGGAAGCCGTCGGCGACCGGTTCGAGCGCGGCGAAGGACTCGGTGTCCGTCTGCTCCTGCGCCGCGTCCGCGCGCCCCGCGGTGAACGGGACCGTGACGTCGAAGCCGGCCTCCTTCGCGGCCCGCTCGACCGCGGCGCACCCGCCGAGCACGACGAGATCGGCCAGCGAGACCTGCTTCGCCCCGCTCTGCGCGCCGTTGAACTCCGCCTGGATCCCCTCAAGGGTGCGCAGCACGGCCGCCAGCGAGTCGGGGTCGTTGACCTCCCACTCGCGCTGCGGCGAGAGCCGGATGCGCGCGCCGTTCGCGCCGCCGCGCTTGTCGCTGCCGCGGAACGTCGAGGCCGACGCCCACGCGGTGGAGACCAGCTGCGAGACGGCCAGCCCGGAGTCGAGGATCTTGCCCTTCAGGGCGGCCACGTCCTGCGCGTCGACCAGCTCGTGCGTCACCGCGGGCAGGACGTCCTGCCACAGCAGCTCCTCCTGCGGGACCAGCGACCCGAGATAGCGCACGCGCGGACCCATGTCACGGTGCGTCAGCTTGAACCAGGCACGGGCGAACGCGTCCTCAAGCTGCTGCGGGTGCTCCAGGAAGCGGCGGGAGATCTGCTCGTAGATCGGGTCGAACCGCAGCGAGAGGTCCGTGGTCAGCATGCCCGGCGCGCGGCTGAGCCGGCCGTCCTCCGGGTCGGGCACGGTGCCGGCGCCCGCGCCGTCCTTCGGCTTCCACTGCCAGGCGCCGGCGGGGCTCTTGGTCAGCTCCCACTCGTGGCCGAACAGGTTCTCCAGGAAGCTGTTGTCCCAGCGCGTCGGCGTGGCCGTCCAGGTGACCTCGATGCCGCTGGTGATCGCGTCGCGGCCCTTGCCGCTGCCGTGGCTGTTCTTCCAGCCCAGGCCCTGCTCCTCCAGCGGCGCGCCCTCGGGCTCGGGGCCGACGTACTTGTCCGGGTCGGCCGCGCCGTGCGTCTTGCCGAACGAGTGCCCGCCGACGATCAGCGCGACGGTCTCCTCGTCGTTCATCGCCATCCGGCGGAACGTCTCGCGGATGTCCCGGGCCGCGGCCAGCGGGTCCGGCACGCCGTTCGGGCCCTCCGGGTTGACGTAGATCAGGCCCATCTGCACCGCGGCCAGCGGCTTCTCCAGCTCGCGGTCGCCGCTGTAGCGCTGGTCGCCGAGCCAGGTGCGCTCCGGGCCCCAGTAGACGTCCTCGTCCGGCTCCCAGACGTCCGTGCGGCCGCCGGCGAAGCCGAAGGTCTTGAAGCCCATCGACTCCAGCGAGCGGTTGCCCGCGAAGATCATCAGGTCGGCCCAGGAGATCTGCTTGCCGTACTTCTTCTTCACCGGCCACAGCAGCCGGCGCGCCTTGTCGAGGTTGCCGTTGTCGGGCCAGCTGTTGAGCGGGGCGAAGCGCTGCATGCCGGCGCCCGCTCCGCCGCGGCCGTCGTTGATGCGGTACGTGCCGGCGCTGTGCCAGGCCATCCGGATCATGAACGGCCCGTAGTGGCCGAAGTCGGCGGGCCACCAGTCCTGCGAGGTCGTCAGCACCTCGTCGACGTCCCTGGTCAGGGCGTCGAGGTCGAGGCCTTCGAACGCGGCGGCGTAGTCGAAGTCAGCACCCATCGGATTGGCTGCGGCAGGGTGTTTGCGCAGGATCTCAAGGTTGAGCTGGTTCGGCCACCAGTCGCGGTTCCCCCCGCCCTCGGTCGGGTGCTTGAGGCGGGGCGCGGAGCCGCTGCCTCCGGCCGGTTCGTTCATCTCACCAACGGCGGCGTCGGGATTTTCGGACATGGGAATCCTCTCCAGGATCAGGGGTTTCCTCGGGAACTTGATGCGGAGGAGCTTGATGCGGTCGAGCACCTGGGGCACAGGCCCCAGTAGATGACCTCGGCCTCGTCGATCGCATAGCCGTGGTCGTGGGACGCGATCAGGCAGGGGGTCTCGCCTATCGCGCAGTCGGCATCGGCTATGTCACCGCACGAACGGCACACCACATGATGATGGTTGTCGCCGACTCGCGACTCGTAACGCGCGACGGAACCCGCGGGCTGGATGCGCCGCACCAGGCCCGCGGTGGTCAGCGCGCGCAGCACGTCGTAGATGGCCTGGCGGGAGACGTCGCCCAGATCCGCGCGCACGACACCGACGATCGAATCCGTGTCGGCGTGCGGATGATCGTACACGGCGGCCAGCACCGACACGCGTGGACGTGTCACACGCAGAGCGGCCCCGCGCAACATGCTTTCGAACCCCGTGCTGTTCTTGGGCACGCCCCGAGTCTTGCCCATTTTCTGGATTGATTCAAGTTAAAGCCGGGCCGACGCGAACCCGACCGGAGGGCTGGGGGCGTCACAGCTCGCCGCGCGCCGGATAGTCGTGCTCGTTCACCCAGCGCAGCGTCTCCAGGACGTCGGGCAGCGGCGGGCGCATGAACGGCATGGTGCCGACGACCGAGGCGTACAGGGTGCCGTCCGGCTTGATGATGAACAGGCCCGGCTCGTTGTACTCGTCGGGCTGGTTGTCCCTGATTCCCTTCGACAGGTACAGGCCCCAAGCGCGCATCGAGTCAAGGCTGTGCCCGAAACCGATCTGGACCCGGTTCAGGCCCCACTCCTGCACCGTGCGCTTCGCGTCGGCCTCGTCGTTGCCGCTGACGGCCACCACGCTGGTTGCGCCCGCCGCGGCGAAGTCGTCGACCAGCCGGTCGAGCTCGCCGATGTAGCCGCGGCACACGTTGCAGTGCACGCCCCGGTAGAACACGATCACGCTCCACAGCTGCGGGCGCTGCTCGGCCAGTACCCAGCGGCCGCCGCCGACCAGTTCGACGTCGAGCGGGGGAGCGGGCTGCCGCGGCTTCGGCATATACGACTCCTGATATGTTGGCGGGCAGGGTTCGTAATCCCCATCCTGGAGACCGCAATCGAGAGCTGTCAACGCCGCTCGCGCGAATTCGCAGTGGCGCTGGTCACGCGCGGTGCAAACGTAAACCAATGTTCTGACGTCCAGAATGCGGACACTGATTGACCTGGCTCGTCGCGTCCGGGTTATGGTGCTGGCTGCCGCTTCGCACACCGAACCGTCGATTTGTTCGGCGTGCCGCGGGGACGGATGTGCCAGCGAGGGGACGGGATGTCGGCACTTAACTCCGCACTGACCAGTATGACCTGCGAAGCGCTTCCCGGCGGCGTCGCGCTCGTCCAGTTCACCGAGGCGCACGCGCAGAATCCGTTCAGCAGCGAGCGGATGCGTGAACTAAGAGCACTGATGCTCAGTCTCGACGCGGACGAGGACGTCGGCTGCGTCGTGCTCTACGGCGGCGCCGGCCGCTCGTTCGGCGCGGGCGGCGACTTCAACGAGGTCTCCGAATTCCACGGCGGCGACGAGGTCGACTCGTGGGTCGAAGACATCACCGACCTCTACATGACCGTGGCCGGGATATCGAAGCCCGTCGTCGCGGCGATCGACGGGTACGCCATCGGCGTCGGCCTACAGATCGCACTGTGCTGCGACCTGCGTGTCGGCAGCAGCGCGTCGATCCTGGTGATGCCCGAGTTCCGGGTCGGCATCGCCTGCAACTTCGGCGGCTACCTGCTGGAGCGGGTCGCCGGGCGCAGCGTCATGCAGCAGATGCTGTACACCTGCGCCGACTGGCCCGCCGAGCGGGCGCTCGCCGACCAGCTGTTGCACGAGGTGACCGCGCCCGAAGACCTGCTCGATCGCGCCATCGAGCACGCCCGCCGCATAGCGGGCTACACGCGGGCCGCCGTGCAGTCCACCCGGCCGCGCGTGAACGGTCCCCTCGTCGAGGGACTGCGCCGCGTGCGCGAGGAGGGCAAGCGCTCACACCGCACCGCGTTCAGCGCCGGCGAGGCACAACACCGGATGCGCCGCATCATCGGAAAGGTGGTCTGATCCGTGACCCCGGTCGGTCGCTGGTGCGCCGTCACCGCCATCCCCGCCCCCCGGCTCGAACACTTCGGGCAGCACCTCGATCTCGACGGCCTGCACGTCTACTACCGCGGGCCCGACGGCGCGACGCTCGACCCGCCCGCAGGCCGGCCGATCGAACTCGACGTACGGACGCTGATGACGCCGTCCGACCGCGACGCGGGCGAACCGGCCAGCACGCTGCGCGTCGACGAGCACGAAGTCAGTGTCCGGATCTCAGCGCTCAACACCGATCCGGTCTTCTTCGCCGCCGACCGGATGCGCGGGCGCTTCGCCTATTTCACCGACCTCTTCCTGGCGCCGATCGTCCTGCCCGCGCTGGGCATGCCGGTCGAGCTCGTCGACGGCCGGCCCACGCATCCGCGCGGCACCCTGCTGCGCGGCGTCGACCGGCTCGTGCACGGCACCGTCACCACCACCCGCCGCGCGGACGGCCACCCGGCGCAGTGGACCACCGGCACCACCGAGGAGCCGGATCCGCTCGGCGGATTCCTCGCATCGCATCGCACCGATCCCCTTGCCGCCGGCGAGGCCCAACTGGAGGCGCTGGCCGCCCGGATCGCCCGGATCCACGCCGCGGACGCACGGACCACCGCCACCCGGCCTGGCTTCGCCACGCTGCTGTCCGGCGGCATCGACTCCGGCACCGTGACCTGGCTCGCGGCAACCAGCGGCGTGCCGGTGACCCCGTACAGCATCGGCACGCCGTGGGGCGACGAGTTCGAGGCCGCCGCCGAACTGTGCGCCCACCTCGGCATCGAGCTGCGTCCGGTGCAGCTGGCCGAGGACGACATCATCGCCTCCATCCCCGAGGCGGTGCGCTGGCTCGCCGCCGCCGACGCCGAGAACGTGGAGGTCGCGCTGACCGCGACCAGCGCGCAGCGGCTCGGTGTCGTGCCGCCCGGCTCGCACGTGCTCACCGGGTACGGCAGTGACCTGATCAACGCCGGGCTGTATCAGCCGTTTGCGGACCCGGCCGAGCTGACCGCCCAGGTGCTCGCCGCGGTGGACCGCACCCGGTTCAGCAACGAGCTGTCCAACCGGATGGCGCTGGCCTACGGGACCGCGATGGACCATCCGTTCTGGAGCTGGCCGGTGATGCGCGTGGCGTTGGAGACCGCGCCGGAGTGCAAGGTGCGCGAGGGCCGCGAGAAGTTCCACCTGCGCACCGCGATGCAGAGCCGAGTGCCGTCCGGGGTCGCGTGGCGGCGCAAGGTCGCGGTGCATCACGGCGGGGGCCTGCAACAGGGTGTGGCGCGCCGGCTGGAGTCGGAAACCGGCGTGACGGACCGCGCGGCGCTGTACCGAGCCTGCTTCGCGGAACTCGTCGACGCGGCCGCGGAAGGAGACCTGGACCCGGCCGATCACTGGTCGCTGTTCGAGCGCGCGGTGCGCCGCGTGCGTGCCGCCTCCCCGGCGTCCGCTCGCCCGCGAGAGGGGGCCGCCGTATGACCGCGACCGCCACCCCGCTGACCGAGTCCGGCATGGGGGCCGTGCTCGACGCCGACGACGACCTCGCGGCGCTCGGCTCGCGGGTGCGCGACGCAGCCCTCGAACACGGCTGCGCGCTGGTGCGCGGGCTGGACCTCGACGAGCCGCGGTTCCAGTCCCTCGTGCACGCGATCGGCGCCCTCGTCGACCACAAGTTCGGCGAGGGAAAGGCCGATCTGCTCAAACTCGACGCCTCGCGCGAGCCGGGCAAGGTCGTCACCGGCCGCGGCATGCTGCCGCTGCACACCGACGGGCTGCTGGTCGGCGAGCGCACCGACCTGATCGTGCTGTACGCGCGGCGGTTCGCCGACGAGCCCGGCTCGGGGGAGACCTTCGTCTGCGACCAGCTCGGTGCGTGGGCGCAGATGCCCGAGCGGCTGCGCGCCGTGCTCGACGCGGCCGGCAGCCTCGAATACCTCGTGGAGGAGCGCGGCTACTTCCCGAGCGTGCCAGAGGACTGGTATCCGATCGGCGTCGTGCGCGACTACGGTCGGGTACGCTCGCTCAACCTCGCGCTGGCCTTCGCCCCGGACGCCACCGCGCGCGGCTGGCAGGTGCGGGTACCGGGGCTTGGCGCAAAGGAGTCGGACGCCTTCCTCGGCGAGCTCGACGCGTACCTGAGCGGCTCGCGCTACACGTATCAGCACCGGTGGACCGAGGGCGATCTGCTCGTGATCGACAACCAGCGCACGCTGCACGGACGCACCGCGATCGGCGAGGGTGGTGTGCGGGTGCTGTTTCGCGGGCAGATCCGACTGTGATCTATTCCGCCTTCCGGACCGCCGCGCTCGCCGCTCCCGACGCGGTGGCCGTGATCGGCCACGGCGGAACCGCCACCGGCTACGGCGAGTTGCTGGCCGCCGTCGACGAGGCGGCGGATCGGCTGGCGGAACGCACCAGGCCCGGCGACGTGCTCGGATCGGCCGTGGACGATCCGGCCGCGTTCCTCGCGCTCTACCTCACGGCGGCCCGGCTCGGCCGGATCGTGGTCCTGCTCGACAGCGACATGCCGGCGGCGCAGATGCGGCGTTACGCGCAGCGCTTCGACGTGACGGTCCTCGCCACCGACAACGAGGAGCATGCGAACGTCGAAGGCGCCGGATCCGCGTCGTTCGCCCTATACGAGGTCGATGACGCCGACGAGCACCGTGCCCGCGCCGCATCCGGCTATCAGCCCGGCGACTTCGTCGTGCACTGCACGTCGGGCTCGACCGGCGAGCCCAAGGGCATCGTGATGAGTCAGGGTGCGATCGACGCCAGGGTGCGGCTGTGGGCCGGTGACCTGGAGCTCACCCCGGCGGACGTGGTGCTCTGTGCGCTGCCGCTCTCGCACTGCCACGGCATCGACGTACTGACCCTGCCGACCCTGATACGCGGCGGCACCGTCGTGTTCGCGCGGGCGGGCCGATTGACCGGCCGTGGCCTGGCCCACCGGATCGCGCGGTCCGCGGTCACCGTGGTCAGCGGCCTGCCGATCATGTATCAGCTGCTCACCGACGCGGTCAGCGCGTCCGCCGAGCAGCTCGGCTCGCTGCGCCTGACCATCTCGGGCAGCGCGCCGCTGCCGGTGAGCACGCAGCAGCTCTTCCACGACCGCTTCCGCAAGCCGCTGCGGCAGGTCTACGGCCTGTCCGAGATCGGCGTGATCTGCTACGACCGCCGGTACGCCGGCGGCGGTTCGGTCGGCCTGCCGGTATCAGGCATCGAATGGCGGCTGGAACCGCAGTCGGCCCGCGACTCCGATGGCGCGCCGCTGTACGAGTTGCACGTGCGCGGCCCTGCCCTGGCCCGCGGCTACTACCGCGATCCGGCAGCCGAGGCGGAGATGTTCGAGGACGGATGGCTGCGCACCCGCGACCTGCTACGCGCCGACGAAGAGGGCTGGTACGTGCGCGGCCGGCTCTCCGGCTTCATCAACGTCGCGGGCAACAAGGTCGGGCCGCTGGAGGTCGAGGCGGCGCTGCGCGAATGCCCGGGCGTCCGGGAGAGCGCCGTGCTCGGCATGCCTGACGCCACCGGCGCCGAAAGCGTCGCCGCGCTGATCGTCGCCGACCGCGAGACGACCTTCGACCTGGCCGAGGTCAAGCAAACCCTCGCCGACAGGTTGCAGTCCCACCAACTGCCGCAACGCTACGAGCTCGTCTACTCGATACCGCGCACCGCGCTGGGCAAGACCGATTACGCCGCAGCCCGCAGACTGCTCGATCACGCCGCGGGGGTGACGTCATGACGGACACGTATTCGAGTACGGATGTCCTTCCGGACCTGCGCGGGCGGCTCGAAACGATCGCAGAGGGCTTGTACGAGCGCCTCGCGGTCGCCACGGCGGACGAATACGAGCGCGACAGCTCTCCCGTCCTCGCCGCGCTCAAGGAAACCCGTGCGACGGTCATGCTCGTGCCGCGCCGCTTCGGCGGTGGCGGCCACGGCGCGGTCGACGCAGTGCTCTTCCAGGCCGCGCTCGGTGCGCTCGCCCCGTCCGCCGCGATCGCCACGACGATGCACCACTACAAGATCGCGGCGCTCGCGGACGTGGCCGTGGCCGGCGACGCCGGAGCGGGGACGATCCTGGAGGACATCGCGCGTGGCGCGAAGCTCGTGGCCTCCGGCGGAGCCGAGTCCACTCCCGGCCGCGACCTGCGCTCGCTCGGCAGCCGCGCGGTGCGCGACGGTGATGGTGGCGACGGCGGTGGTGACGGCAGTGGTGACGGTGTCGGCTACCGCGTCAGCGGGCTCAAACGCCCCTGTAGCCTGTCGATGTCCATGGACATCATGTCCCTGATGGTCGAGGTGCAGTCCGCCGAGGGCGTCCCCGAAGGCTACGCGCAGGCCTTTCTCGACGCCGATGCCGAAGGGCTGCGCGTCGAGCCCTTCTGGCACAGTTCCGTCTTCCGCGCCGCGCAGAGCCACTCGGTCCATCTCGACGGCGTACGGCTTCCCGCCGAGCGGTTGTTCCCGCTGCGCGGGCTGGACGGCCGGAGTTTCGCAGCAGGCTGCTACACGTGGTTCCAGTTGCTGATCGGTGCCGCCTATCTCGGCGTGGCCTACTGCGTCGCCCTGGCCGCCGACCCGGACCGGCGCGCAGGCTCACCGGCCTGGAGCAGCGCGGTCGCGCACCTGCGCCGCCTTGAGGACGGCGTAGTCGACGCGGCACGCGCCATCGACGGCCAAGCGGATGAGGGCACGCGCCTCAACATGTCGGTGCGCGCGCGCGACCGCGTCGAGGATGAACTGCCTGGCGTCGGCGGCCGGTTGCTGCGCGCCGCGGGCGGCGCCGGATTCGCCGGCGACGGCCTGCGCACCGCGTTGACCGGCGCCCTCAACGCGATCGCGTTCCACCCGCCCCAGCGCGGCGCGCGCGACGGCGTCGGCCTGGAACTGCTCGACCCCGAGCTCAAGGACGTGCCCTGAGACATGTACACCAAGGAGCAGTTCAGCATCCCGCCGGCGGCGATGGCCGCCTTCGTGCGCCGCAAGTCCTTCGGCGTGCTCGCCACCCACCTCGGCGACGAGATGTTCACCTCGCCGTTGCCGCTGGACCTGCGCGGCCAGGCGCCGGACGGCCTGTTCGTCGCGGCGCACATCGCGCGGGCCAACGCAATGCTGGCAGCCTTCGAACACCGGCCGCGCGCCACGATCACCGTGCTGGGCCCGGACAGCTTCGCCCCGGCCGAGTGGTTCGGCACCCGCAGCCGCATCCCGACCTGGCTCTACTGCGCGGTGGAGCTCTCCGGCCGGCTTGAGCCGAGCGACCCGGAGCTGACCCGGCAGGACCTGCTGGTGATGATGGACCGCTTGCAGAAACGCGCCGTCGAGGGCTCGACCTGGACGCTGGACGAGATCCCGGACCACCTGAGCGGCGAGTACCTGAAGCACATCGCCGGCTTCCGCATCAATGACCTGACCATGACGTCCTGCTTCCGGCTCAATCAGCGCAAGGACCACAGCGAGAGCCTCGCCGACGCGCTCGCCGCCAGCTCCGATCCGGCCTGCCGCGAGCTCGCGCCGCTCGTCGCGCAGCCGCCGACCCTCCAGTCCGCATGACGCAGGTCGACGAGCCGGCGATCGACTGGCGCAACAGGACACTGACGCGCGAGCAGGTGGCGCAGGCCACCGACGATCTCGATGGCGTACTGGACGCGCTCGACGCCGCGGGCACTCACGTCCTGCTGTACGGACCGCTGTGCCCGGCCTACGTCGTCGGCTTGCTGGCGTGCATGCGATGTGGGGCCGTCCCAGTGCCCATAGACGCGGGGATGACCGCCGAGCAGTACGCATGGATCGAGCGGACCACGAAACCCGCTCTGGTCATCAGCAGCGACGTATCAGCGATCGATCTGCATCGCGGCGCGGCGGGCACCGCCGAGCTCGTGCTCGAATCCGGCACCGGCCGCATCGTGCTCGACACCACGGCCGGGTACCTCAACCCCGGTGCCTTCCGGCACGTCGATCCCGACGCCGGCTATCTGATCCCGACCTCGGGATCGACCGGGCGGCCGAAGGCGGTCGTCGGCAGCCGCCGTGGTCTGAACGTGTTCCTGTCCTGGTTCGTCAACGAATTCGGGCTCGGTCCGGACGACGTGTGCGCCGCCGCGACCAGGGTCTCGTTCGACCCCTCACTGCGCGAGTTGCTCGCCGTCCTCGCCGCGGGCGGCCGGCTGCGGCTGCCGGAGGTCGACGCGCAACTGGATCCGGCGGCCCTGGCGCGGCATCTGGCGGCAGGAGGCGCGACCCTGGCCTTTCTGGTTCCGTCGCTGGCCCGGCGCACGGCGCAGGCACTCGCCGATCAGGGCCTTGAGCTTTCGGCGCTGCGGTACGGCTTCTTCGCCGGGGAATCGCTGCCTGGACGGGTCGTCGAGGCATGGAGTGCGCTGGCTCCGAATGCCGAGTTCGTGAACCTCTACGGCATGACCGAGGGCACCCTCGCGCAGTTGTACCGGCGCACGGTACGCGCGGCGGATGGGGTCGGTCACGGCGTGCCGGTCGGCCGGCCACGGCCCGGCGTAACTGTGACGATCGCCGAGCCGGACGCGCGTGGACACGGTGAAGTACTCATTCGCAGCAGCACACCCGCGCTGGGCCTGTTCCACGCGGCATCCGCCGAGCAGGAAGAGCCACGAGTCGAGCCACTGCCCGACGTACTGCACACCGGTGATCTCGGGTTCGAGGCGCCGAACGGCGAGGTCGTCGTGATCGGCCGACTCGGCGACGACATGAAGGTCTCGGGGCGCCGGGTGTCGTTCCACGCCTTCGTGGACGCGGTCGAGGCACTGCCCGGAGTTTCGCAGTGTGTTGTCGTCGACGCCGTCGATCACGGCGGGCCGCACGCCTTCCTGGCAGTCCACGAAGACGCAACGACCCGCAACCCCCAGTCGTTGCTGCCGCGGGTCCGCGAGGCCGCCCGCAGCCTCGGCCTTCCGCAACCGGCCGTCCATCTACGGCCGGACCTGCCATTGCTGCGCAGCGGAAAGGTCGATCGTGTCGCGCTCGCCGCAGCCGTCGCCGAGCAGGCGGCAAGCACGGCCGGTGAGCCCGACCTCGGCAGAGCACGTGCGAGTGACGACGTGACCGACGACGTAACGACCGACCTGCTCACGCTGCTCGGCCCGGCCGCGCCCGCCGACGCGTCGGCGAGTTTCGCGGAAGCGGGCCTGACCTCGCTGGAGCTGATCGACTTCGTCCTCGAAGCCAATCGGCGGTACGGCACCGAGTTGACGGTACGGGACTGTTACGACCTGCGAAGTATCGTGGGCGTAGCCGAGCTCCTGAAGCAGACCGGCTCCGCTGCGGCAGCGACACCAATCCCTCAGCAGACTGCGACACCCGACATCGGTACGGGAGACGAATATCCGCTGTCGACCCGTCAGCTCGCGTACATGGCGGTCTGCATGGCCGAGGGGAACGCGAACTGGTGCAACCTGTCACGCGAGATCGTCGTCCCCGGGCCTCTCACCGCCGACCGCGTGGAAGCAGCCGTCACCGTGCTGCTCACCCGACACGACGTGCTGCGCCTGGCGTTGAGCGCCGACGGCACCCGGCTGACGCACATGGCGCCGGAGAACCTGCGCGCGTCAGTGCTCATCGACGCGCAGCCCGGCGGCTCAGGACGCTGTGACCCAGGACGCTGTGACCCAGGACGCTGTGACCCAGAGCGCCGTGACTCAGGACGCTGTGAACCAGGGCACTGTGACTCAGGACTCCGTGACCGAGGACTCCGTGACTCAGAATCTGGCGACCCGGGACCCGACGCCTCTTTCGCATACCGCGCGCGCGTCGAAACGATCCGCGCTCAGACCGTCGGGCCGCTGCTCGATCCGGCCGTACCGCCCCCGCTGCGCCTAGCCGTCGTCCCGGGCCCGCAGACGACGTCCGTCATTCTCGTCGGACATCATCTGTTCCTTGATGGACTGAGCATGGACGTTCTCGCCGACGAGCTGCTTTCCCTTCTCCTCGGCCACGAACTCGACCCGGCCCCCACCCAGAGCTACCGCAGATACTGCCTCGCCACACGCCGCCTGCTGCCTCCCGGCGCGACTTCGCCTTCCGCGCAGTACTGGCTCAATCTGTTGACTGACGCTGGGCAGACCGAGCTGCCAGAGGCCGATGGCGACGCAGCGCGAGCCGGCGAGTTGCTCTCACGCCCCTTCGGCCTGTCCGGCACCCGCGCCGCGCACCGGATCGCCACGGCGTGCGGTGTGTCAGTCTTCGCGGTCGCGCTGGCTGCGTACGGCCGCGCGGTCGCCGAGGAGTTCTCGCTCAAGCAACTCAATATCGTGATACCGGTGCAGGTGCGGGAAGGCGCGCGCGCCGGTACGGCCGGCATGTACATGAGCCAGCTCGTCGTGCGTGGCGTCGGCGGCACGGTACTGGTCGACAGCGCCCGCGAGTACGCCCGCCAGTTGGAGGACGGCGCGAGGCACAGCGACTTCGAGTTCGATGAGCGGGTCGAGGCGCTGGGTCTCGCCGGTTCCGACGGCTTCCCGCTGTCCACGATCCTGTTCAACCAGCACCCGAGGCGCCGCGGCCTGCGCCCCGACGAGCTCGGCTCGTGGAAGCCCAGGGCCCTCGGCCGAGACCTGCGCTACCAGCTCCAAGGTGAGGTGCAGACGTCGGGCGCTGAGATGGTGCTGACCTATTACTACCGGCGGGGCATCGCCCCGTACGCGGCCACACTGGTCGACCGGGTGCACGGTCGTCTCCTGGCCGCGCTGGCCGAAGCCGACGGAGGACGCAGGCCACGATGACGCTCACATCTGAGCAGGACGCCGGACAGCATGCCGAGCACGGCACATTGACGGGCACTAATGCGCCGCCGCTGGACGACGAGACGGCGCGGATGCTCGTGCACCGTGCAGGTGCGACTCCGGTATACGTATACAACCGGACCGTGCTGCGGGACCGCGTCGCGTTGGTGCGTACGGCGTCGCCGACCGGTGCGCTGATCTATTACTCGCTCAAGGCCAATCCGCATCCCGGAGTGGTCAATGCACTG
>NZ_DASYZI010000410.1:0-15763 GCF_035946395.1 Actinocrinis sp. | reverse complement strand
TCCGGCAAGGTTCGCGAGCTCTACGCGGTCGACGACCGACTGCTCCTGGTGGCTTCGGACCGGATCTCTGCCTACGACTACATTCTCCAGACCCCGATCCCGGACAAGGGCCGCATCCTGACGCAGCTCTCGCTCTGGTGGTTCGAACGCCTCGCCGACCTTGTGCCCAACCACCTGGTGTCTGCCGATCCTGTCGACTACCCCGGTGCTCTTGCCACGCACGCGGACGAATTGCGCGGGCGCTCGATGCTCTGCGAACGCCTCGACATGTTCCTGATCGAATGCGTCGCCCGCGGCTACCTGACCGGGTCCGGCCTGGCCGAATACCGCGTCTCGGGCACCGTGTGCGGCATACCGCTGCCCGACGGACTGGTGGACGGCTCCCGGCTGGACGAGCCGGTCTTCACCCCCGCGGTCAAAGCCGAGCAAGGCGAGCACGACGAGAACGTCGCGTTCGACGAGGTGGCCAGCCGCACCGGAGCAGTCGTCGCAGAACAGTTGCGTCAGCTGACGCTCACCGTGTACTCGACCGCGCGGGACATCGCGCTGGAGCGCGGCATCATCCTGGCGGACACCAAGTTCGAGTTCGGCCGCCGCGCCGACGGGACCATCGTGCTCGCGGACGAGGTCCTCACCCCCGACTCCTCCCGTTTCTGGCCCGCCGACCAGTGGCAGCCCGGTCGGCCGCAGCAGTCCTACGACAAACAGTTCGTCCGCGACTGGCTGACGTCACCGGAGTCAGGCTGGGATCCGAAGTCCGACCAGCCACCGCCCCCATTGCCTGCCGAGATCGTCGAACGCACCCGGGACCGCTACGTCGAGGCGTACGAGCGGCTCACCGGCCGAACGTTCCAGTAGCCGGCTGCCCCGAGCTGGGGCGCCCGCAGTTGGATGCCGTCGATGCCGCAGCCGCGTGCCCACAGCAGCAACTGTGTGCTCGCAGCTTGCCTGTAGCCGTGTGCCCGCGCGCCGAGTCGCCCCGAATTTCGGCGCGCCGGGTGCACCGGTGGCACCCCGGTATTCTTTGAGGTACCGCCAACAGCAGACAGCCCGCGGCCGTGGGCTGCCAAGAGCCGTTGAAGACACCAGTGGGAGTGCACATGGCACGAGTCGTGGTCGACGTCATGCTCAAGCCGGAGATCCTCGATCCACAAGGGCAAGCGGTACAGCGCGCGCTGCCGCGGCTGGGCTTCGACGGCATCGTGGACGTGCGGCAGGGTAAGCGCTTCGAGATCGAGCTGGACGGCCCGGCCGACGAAGCCGCGCTGGCCAAGGCGCGCGAGATGGCCGAAAAGCTGCTCGCGAACACGGTCATCGAGGAATTCACGGTTGCGTTCGATCCCGCGCTGACCGGAGCCGCGACAACCGGCACCGCCGCGACGACGCCCCTTACCGCGGTCCACGGCGCGGCGGCCGACAGTGCGTCATCCGACAGTGCGTCATCCGACAGTGCATCATCCGACAGTGCGTCGGCCGACGCCATGGCGGACAGCATGCGGCTGGCAGGCGCCGAGCAGGGGAGCGACTGATGTCGCCCCGCATCGGTGTCGTCACCTTTCCTGGCAGCCAGGACGACCAGGACGCGTTGCGGGCGGTCGCCCTGGTCGGCGCAGGGCCGGTGCCGCTCTGGCACCGCGATCCCGAGTTGCACGACGTCGACGCCGTCATCCTGCCGGGCGGCTTCTCTTATGGCGACTACCTGCGGGCCGGGGCCATCGCACGATTCTCGCCGGTGATGGAGTCGGTCATCGCCGGGGCACGGGACGGTCTTCCCGTGCTCGGCATCTGCAACGGCTTCCAGGTGCTGTGCGAGTCGCACCTGCTGCCCGGCGCGCTCATCCGCAACGGCGGCATGCTCTTCATCAATCGGGACGAGCGGCTGCGGGTCGAGTCCGACCGCACCGCATGGACCCGCGACTACGCCGTCGGCCAGGAAATCGTCATCCCGATCAAGAACGGCGAGGGCAGGTACACCGCCGACGAGCGCACCCTGGACCAGCTTGAAGCCGAGGGCCGGGTCATCGCCCGCTACCTCGACAATCCCAACGGCTCCGCCCGGGACATCGCCGGAATCGCCAACGCCGCAGGCAACGTCGTCGGCCTGATGCCGCATCCGGAACACGCCGTCGAAGCGCTCACCGGCCCGTATCCCGGCCCGGCCACCGACGGCCTGCCGTTCTTCACGTCCATCCTCAAGCAGTTGGTGGCCGCCTGATGCCCGCGCAAACCTCATCTGTCACCCGCACCGGGAACGTAGCCGACACCGGGTACGTCGCCGACACCGGGTACGTCGCCGACACCGTGGAGCATGCCTCGGTCACACCGGACCGCGAGCAACCGTACGAGGCGCTCGGTGTAAAGCCGGACGAGTACGCCCGCATCCGGGAGATCCTCGGCCGTCGGCCCACTTCGTCCGAACTGGCCATGTACTCGGTCATGTGGTCTGAGCACTGCTCGTACAAGTCCTCGAAGGTGCACCTGAAGCAGTTCGGCGAGAAGGCCCCGGACGTCGCCAGGGGAGAGAAAAGCTGTCTGCTGGTCGGCCCGGGAGAGAACGCCGGAGTGGTGGACGTCGGCGGCGACCTCGCCGTCACCTTCAAGATCGAGTCGCACAACCATCCCTCGTACGTCGAGCCGTACCAGGGCGCGGCCACCGGGGTCGGCGGCATCGTCCGCGACATCCTTACCATGGGCGCCCGCCCGATCGCGGTCATGGACCCGCTGCGGTTCGGCGCAGCGGACGCCCCGGACACGCACCGCGTGCTGCCCGGCGTCGTGCGCGGCATCGGTGGCTACGGCAACTCGCTCGGCTTGCCCAACATCGGCGGCGAGGTCGTGTTCGACTCGTGCTACGCAGGCAACCCGCTGGTCAACGCGCTCGCCGTGGGTGTCATGCGCAAAAGTGAGATCAAGCTTGCCCAGGCACACGGCACCGGCAACAAGGTCGTCCTGTTCGGCGCGCGTACCGGCGGCGACGGCATCGGCGGAGCATCCGTGCTCGCCTCCGCGACCTTCGACGAGGGCAAGCCTTCGAAGCGTCCCTCGGTACAGGTAGGCGACCCCTTCATGGAGAAGGCCCTGATCGAGTGCTGCCTGGAGATCTTCGCTGAGGACCTGGTCGTCGGCATCCAGGACCTCGGCGCGGCAGGCCTGTCCTGCGCGACGACCGAACTGGCCGCGGCCGGTCTGCAACGCGCGGGCGTCGGCGGCATGGACGTGCAGCTCGACCTCGCCCCACTGCGCGACGCCACGCTCGTGCCCGAAGAGATCCTGATGAGCGAGTCGCAGGAGCGGATGATGGCGGTGGTCACCCCCGCCAAGGTCGCGCGCTTCTTCGAGCTCTGCGAGAAGTGGGACGTCACCGCCACCGTCATCGGGACGGTCACCGAAACCGGCCGACTGCGGATGACCTGGCACGGCGAGACCATCGTGGACGTGGACCCGCGGACCCTCGCGCACGAGGGCCCGGTCTACCACCGTCCGTTCCACCGCCCGGCCTGGCAGGACGCACTTCAGGCCGCCACCCCCGACTCGCTCAGCCGCCCCAAGACCGGCGAGGAACTGCGCGAGACCGTGCTGCGCCTGGTCGCCAGCCCGAACCTGGCCGACAAGCGCTGGGTCGTCGAGCAGTACGACCACCGGGTGCGCGGCAACACGGTCCTCGCGCACGGCGAGGACTCCGGGATGCTGCGCCTCGACGAGGAATCGAACCTGGGCATCGCGCTGGCCACCGACGGCAACGGCCGCTACACCAAGCTCGACCCGTACGCCGGCGCGCAACTCGCCCTGGCCGAGGCGTACCGCAACGTCGCCGCGACCGGCGCCAGGCCTCTCGCCGTCACCGACTGCCTCAACTTCGGCTCCCCCGAGGACCCCGAGGTCATGTGGCAGTTCGCCGAGGCGACCCGCGGCCTGGCCGACGCCTGCCAGACTCTCGGCACACCGGTCACCGGTGGCAACGTCTCCTTCTACAACCAGACCGGCGACGTCCCGATCCACCCGACGCCGATCGTCGGCGTGCTCGGCGTGATCGACGACGTGACCCGCCGTACCCGCCTCGGCTTCGAGGCCGACGGCGACGTCTTGCTGCTGCTCGGCGAGACCCGCGACGAGTTCGGCGGCTCCGAGTGGTCGCACGTCGTGCACGGACACCTCGGCGGGCTGCCGCCGCGGGTAGACCTGGAACGCGAGCGGTTGCTGGCCGAGATCCTGGTCACCGGCTCCCGGGGCGGGATGCTCTCCGCCGCGCACGACCTCTCCGACGGCGGTCTGATCCAGGCGGTGGTCGAATCCGCGTTGCGCGGCGGCCACGGTGCCCGGATCGAGCTGCCCGAGGAGCTCGACCCCTTCGTCGCGCTCTTCGCCGAGTCCGCAGGCCGCGCCGTCGTCGCCGTGCCGCGCGCCGAGGAGCAGCGGTTCACCGACCTGTGCCGCTCCCGAGGCCTGCCGGTCGCCCATATCGGCGTCGTGGGCGGCGGCGCGGTTGACGTTCGTGGTCAGTTCTCGATCCCGCTCGACGAGCTGCGCCGCGCGCACACCGGCACCTTCCCCGCCCTCTTCGGCTGACCGGCCGCCGACCGGAATCGGGAGTCGGGGCCGCGAACCGATGGACCGTCAGGAACTTCTCGCCGCCCGCGTCGCGCTGACTCCAGGCGACCGGGCGGCGCTCGGCGAGCTGATCAGGGCGAGCGTCCGGGCCTTCGCGACGCTGGTCCCGGGCCACAGCGTCGAACTGCGCGTGCCGCCGTTCATCGCGGTCCAGTGCGTCGAAGGCCCCCGGCACACGCGTGGCACGCCGCCGAACGTGGTCGAAGTCGACGCGCAGACCTGGCTCGACCTCGCCCTCGGCGAGCTGAACTGGGCTGACGGCGTGGTGGACGGCCGGATCAGCGCCTACGGGCCGCGTAGCGACCTGTCGGGATTCCTGCCCCTGCCGTGACAGCGCGCTTCGGCTGCGCACCTTGCGCGTGCACGCGCTTTCGAATGCACACCTTGAACACAACATCAATATCAACCGACGGTCTGACGACGGCCGCGCATCACGTAAGCTGGACGCGTGACTCGCCCGGATGGACGTCTCTCGCACGAAACCTTCGCCGACGACAAGGGCCCGCAGGACGCCTGCGGAGTCTTCGGGGTCTGGGCTCCCGGAGAGGAAGTCGCCAAGCTCAGCTACTTCGGCCTCTACGCTCTTCAGCACCGCGGCCAGGAATCCGCCGGCATCGCCGTGTCCAACGGCTCGCAGATCCTGGTCTACAAGGACATGGGCCTGGTCTCCCAGGTCTTCGACGAGGCGACGCTGCGCTCGCTGCGGGGGCACCTCGCGGTCGGCCACACCCGCTACTCCACCACCGGCTCCTCGGTCTGGGAGAACGCCCAGCCCACCTTCCGGGCCACCGGGCACGGCGCGCTGGCCCTCGGCCACAACGGCAACCTGACCAACACCGCCGAACTGGCCCGGATGGTGGCCGAGGCCCGTTCCAACGGCGACGTGCCCGGCAAGGACCGCGGCGCCACCTCGGACAGCGACCTGATGACCGAGCTGCTGGCCAGGCAGACCGACCGGCCGCTCGAAGAGGCCGCCGTCGACATCCTGCCGCGCCTGCACGGCGCCTTCTCGCTGGTGTTCATGGACGAGACCACGCTCTACGCGGCGCGCGACCCGCAGGGTATCCGGCCGCTGGTGCTCGGCCGGCTCGAACGCGGCTACGTCGTGGCCAGCGAGACCGCCGCGCTGGACATCGTCGGCGCTTCGTTCGTGCGCGAGGTCGATCCCGGCGAACTGATCGCCGTCGACGAGAACGGGCTGCGCAGCCGGCGTTTCGCCGTCGCCGAGCCCAAGGGCTGCGTCTTCGAGTATGTCTACCTGGCCCGCCCGGACACCAGCATCGCCGGCCGCTCCGTGAACGCATCCCGGGTCGACATGGGCCGCCGGCTGGCCCGCGAGCATCCGGTCGAGGCCGACCTGGTGATACCGACACCGGAGTCCGGCACGCCCGCCGCGATCGGATACGCCGAGCAGTCCGGTATCCCGTACGGCCAGGGCCTGGTCAAGAACGCCTACGTGGGCCGCACGTTCATCCAGCCGAGCCAGACCATCCGGCAGCTCGGCATCCGCCTCAAGCTCAACCCGCTGCGCGAGGTGATCGAGGGCAAGCGCCTGGTCGTGGTCGACGACTCGATCGTGCGCGGGAACACCCAGCGCGCGCTGGTACGGATGCTGCGTGAGGCGGGCGCGAAGGAAGTACACATCCGGATCTCCTCACCGCCGGTCAAGTGGCCGTGCTTCTACGGCATCGACTTCGCCACTCGCGCCGAACTGATCGCCAACGGCCTGAACATCGACGAGATCGCCGCGTCCCTGGGCGCCGACTCGCTCGGCTACATCTCCCTGGAAGGCATGATCGAGGCCACTTCGATCCCGGGCGACCGGCTGTGCCGCGCCTGCTTCGACGGGGTCTACCCGGTCGAACTGCCCGACCCCGAACAGCTCGGCAAGCACCTGCTGGAAGTGCCCGCCACCGCGGCCTCCGCCCTCGCCCGTCCCTGAATCACGTGGCCGCAATCACCTTCCCCGGGCGCCCCTCCCTCTGAACGCCACTCGACACACCACTCGACAGAGCCAAGGAATCAGCGTGACCGACAACCCCCGCCCCGGCGGCGCGACGTACGCGGCGGCCGGAGTAGACATCGAGGCGGGCGACCGCGCGGTCGAGCTGATGAAGCAGTGGGTCGCCAAGGCCACCCGGCCCGAGGTCGTCGGCGGGCTCGGCGGCTTCGCCGGGCTCTTCGACGCATCGAAGCTGACCGCCTACCGGCGGCCGCTGCTGGCCACCTCGACCGACGGCGTCGGCACGAAGGTGGCCATCGCGCAGCGGCTGGACGTGCACCACACCATCGGCTTCGACCTGGTCGGCATGGTGGTCGACGACCTGGTGGTCTGCGGGGCCGAGCCGCTGTTCATGACCGACTACATCGCCACCGGCAAGGTCGTGCCCGAACGCATCGCGGCGATCGTCCGCGGCATCGCCGAGGCCTGCGTCCAGGCCGGCTGCGCCCTGGTCGGCGGCGAGACCGCGGAGCACCCGGGCCTGCTGGCAGCCGACGAATACGACGTCGCGGGCGCGGCGACCGGAGTGGTCGAGGCGGACGCGCTGCTCGGACCCGAGCGGATCGCGGCAGACGACACGGTGGTCGCGCTGGCCTCCTCGGGCCTGCACTCGAACGGGTACTCCCTGGTCCGGCATGTGCTGCTGAGCCAGGCCGGCTGGTCACTCGACCGGCCGGTCGCCGAGTTCGGCCGCACCCTGGGTGAGGAACTGCTCGAACCGACCCGGATCTACACGCGTACCTGCCTGGAACTGGCCCGCCGCATCGACGTGCACGCGTACGCGCACATCACCGGCGGTGGCTTGGCGGCGAACCTGGCCCGGGTGATCCCAGCCGGCCTGCACGCTCGGCTCGACCGCTCCACTTGGCGGCCGGCCCCGGTGTTCGACCTGGTCGGCACGCTCGGCTCGATCGAGCGCGAGGAGCTGGAGCGCACGCTCAACATGGGCGTCGGCATGGTCGCCGTCGTCCCGGCCGACGACGCCAGCGCGACCCTGGCGATCCTGCGCGAACTGGGGCAGGGCGCCTGGCTGCTCGGTTCGATCGAGCGGGGACCGGCGGCGGACGCACCTGGCAGCGCCGCACTCACCGGCGCCTACCCGAACTGAACCACGAGCAAGCCGAACTGTACCTGCGGGCGAACCAAAACGCCGAGCAGCCCGTCCGAACCCACCTGCCCGCACATCAACTCGCCGGGCAGGTACCTCGGACGGGCAACCAGCTACGCACTCAAGAACAGTTACCCAACCGGATGCGGACAGCAAAAGGCGCTCGACGCAGGTCGAGCGCCCCTGAAGCTGACTAGCCGGCTCGATGACGGCTGCTGCCGTTGTTCCCGTTAGTCCCGTGAGGGCGGTAAGGACCGTCGTCCTCCTCGTCCTCATCCTCGTCTTCCTCGTCGTCATCCTGATCCGCCCAGGCCGCGTAGCGCTCGTCGAGGTCGTCCTCGGCGCCGTTCGTCCGCGAATCGGTGACGCCCAGTTCAGACCGCAAACGATCCAGGTCCGTCCCGCCGCCGCTGTACTTCAGCTGGCGGGCGACCTTGGTCTGCTTGGCCTTGGCCCGGCCGCGCCCCATTGGCTCGACCCCCTCAACGACGGGGCGCTCTCGGCCCCGGGTCTCGACACATGATCACTGACACAGTCACTTACGCGACCGGTGCCTCGGTGGGGATCGCGGGACCGGTCACAAAGTCAAAGGTACCTGGTTCCCCGCCGGTTCGGTACGGCACGCGGGCCGCGATTTGAACCGACGACAAGGAGATACCTCACCTGAGGATACAGTGCGGCGGCGTAGCAGGTCGATTTGGCACACGGACGCATGTAGGCCGCGCCCGACTCCTAGCAGTGTGGAAACCGGGGATCGCTCGGGTCCAACCCGCCTGAATCGACGCGAAGCGGATGGTGCGGTGGGGGCTCGCCGGGTTCAGCCGCTGCGGCCCCCACCGTCCGCCGTTCAGCCCCGCAGTTCTCGCGCGCCCTCGGGCAGCAGGATCCCGCGCAGCCGCGCGACGTCCCGCATCCGCCGCTCGGCGAGCCGGTCCGCGGCCACCGCCGGCGGCACGCCCTCCTCGCCGGCCAGCCGGATAATCGTCAGCATCGTGTCGAAGATCCCCTCGGCCCGCTTACGTGCGCGCTCGAAGGAGAATCCGCCACGCTCCCGGTACGCCGCCTCATCGCCGACCTGGATCACGCCCCCCGCGTTGACCAGGTAGTCCGGCGCATACAGCACGCCCCGATCGGCCAGGGCCTTGTCGATGCCGGGGTGCGCGAGCTGGTTGTTCGCGGCGCCGCACACGACGGACGCGGTCAAGGCACCGACTGTCTCGTCGTCGAGCGCTCCGCCGAGCGCGCACGGTGCGTAGACGTCCAACCCGGTCCGGATGAGTTCGTCGGCCGACTCGGCTACGGCCACCTCCGGATGATTCCGGCGGACCCAGTCCAGCGCGGCCGGGTTCACGTCGGCGACGGTGATCTGCGCCCCGTCCTGAAGCAGGTGGGCGATCAGGTGGCGGCCGACCTTCCCGACGCCGGCGATGCCGACCCGGCGATCGGCCAGCGTCGGCTCGCCCCAGGCCGCCTGGGCGCAGGCGCGCATGCCCTGGAAGACACCGATCGCGGTGAGGATCGACGAGTCCCCGGCGCCGCCGTTCTCCGGGGAGCGGCCGGTCACGAAGTCGCACTCGCGCGCGATCACGTCCATGTCCGGGACGTAGGTGCCGACGTCGCAGGCCGTGTAGTAGCGGCCGCCGAGAGACTGGACGAAGCGGCCATAGGCACGCAACAGCGACTCGGTCTTGTCAGTGGTCGGATCACCGATGATCACCGCCTTGCCGCCGCCGAGGTCCAAACCGGCCAAAGCGTTCTTGTAGGCCATGCCGCGGGCCAGGTTCAGGACGTCGGCCAGTGCGTCGGCCTCGGTCGGGTACGGGAAGAAACGGGTTCCGCCGAGGGCCGGCCCCAGCGCGGTCGAGTGGATCGCGATGATGGCGCGCAGTCCGCTGGGCTCGTCGTGGCAGTACACGACCTGCTCGGGACCGCCGGTTTGGAACGGCGAGGGGTTAGGCGTGGGTACCGGGGCGCTTGTGGCGACGGTGTTCACTGCTCGGGACTCCTTTTCGAGTGGGCAGTCGAGCCTGCGCCCAGCGTAGAACCGTGTCGGCCGCGCCGGGTGGACGAGGGTGGCGCCTGGTCGGCGGACGCCGAACATCGCGATCGCTACGCGCTCTGGTCCGCCACTTGGTTAACAAACGCACCAAAAGGCTTCCACCTGCACGGGTGGATCCATATCCTGTCCCGGCACATCCGATGTGTACGCTCCGCCCGAACCGAGTGACGAGACGTCACTGTGTCGCTACTGTCCGCAAATGGCTGGCTCGGGTGCATCGGCGAAGTTGTGGGCCCTGTGTATCGATTTCATAGAGTTCGCCTCCAAACCACTTCGGATGGTGTAGTTCTAGTTCTTGAACGACAAGACGTTCGTCCGATCACCGACACGCCCATTTGCTGACAGCGGGGGCATGGCGGGCTATCGGGGAGGATCCAGCCGAATCGGACCACGAGGAGTGGTCCGTTCAATGGAGGAGGCCGTTCATGACCGCGCGTACGCCCGAGGCGGAGCCGCTGCTGACCCCGGCAGAGGTCGCCACGATGTTCCGGGTGGACCCGAAGACGGTGACCCGCTGGGCCAAGGCCGGCAAGCTCACCTCGATCCGCACCCTCGGTGGGCACCGCCGCTACCGCGAGGCCGAGGTGCGGGCGCTGCTCGCCGGCATCCCGGCGCAGCGCACCGAAGGTTAGCAGCCGGTGGCCAGTGCCAAGTCGCTGGCCACAGCTGTGCGGAGCTACTCGGAGTAGAAGCACGTGAAGTAGAAGTAGAAGCATCGGAGCAGGAGGGATCCGGTCCGCGAGGGCTTCCCGCGCGGACCGGTTCGTTCCTGCCCTGGGGGATGACCAGAGGATGGAAGGCAGCGCGCAGTGAGCTGCGATATACGCCGCGATGTCACTGCGCGTGCGCCGTTACGCGCCGAGTGCCTTGCGTACACGCTTCTCTGACACGGGATAAGCCGTGCCGATCTGTTGAGCGAACAGGCTGACCCGCAGCTCTTCCAGCATCCAACGTGCCCGCAGCAACTCCGCGCCAGGCCGGTGCCCCCGCGGCACACGCGCCACGGCGGCCTCGTACTCGCCCTCCAACTGTTGGATCTTCGCCAGGTTCGCTTGGTCCCGGTACGGCTCATCGACCATCTTGTCGAGCCGATAGCTCAGCGCACGCAGGTAGCGCGGCACGTGAGCAAGTTGTTCGTACCCGGTCTCCGCGATGAATCCGGGCCGGACCAACCCGGCGAGTTGTGCCCGCGCGTCGTTGAACGACGGCAGCAGTGACAAGCTCACCGTCCCGCGCAGCCGCCGATCGAGCTCGTGCGCCGCAGCCAAGACCGCCGCAGCCAGCTTCACCACAGTCTCCGCCGTCTCGGCGAGTTCCTCGCGCACTTCGTCACGCAGCCGGGCGAAGCCCTCCGCATCCCACACCACGCCCCCGTGACGATCAATCAGATAATCGGTCGCGCAGGCCACGCAGTTCTCGAAGAGCTTCGGTACCGGCCCGTACGGATTCGTCCCCAGCGCCAGCTTCTCCCGGTTGTCCAGTGCGGCGAGCATCGACCTGGTCGGCGAGGGGACGGTCAGCATCAGCAGCCGCCGTGTGCCGAGCCGGGTCGACTCCGCCTGCTCCTCCTCGGTATCCAGCAGCCGGATGCCGACTGACACGCCCTCGTCCACCAGCGCCGGGTACGCCTTCATCGCCACGCCGAGCCGGTGCTGCTCGAAGGTGCGCGCGATCGTCCCGAACTCCCAGCCCTTCAGCCCCGTGCGTTCCAGGTCGTCCGCCGCCGCCGAGATCGACTCGCGCACCTGAGCCTTGAGCCGCAGCTTGAGCGCTTCCAGATCCTTGTCTTCCGCGATCTTCCCGCCGCGCTCGTTGACGACCCGGAACGTCATCTTCAGATGCTCGGGAACCTTCTCCAGGTCCCAATCCTCCCGCTCAAGCCCCGGCGCCCCCATCCGCCGCATCTCTCGCTCCAGCCCGTCCAGCAGCGCCCCTTCGCGTGTCGGCAGCCGGTCGAGCAACGCCTTCGCGTAGTTCGGCGCGGGCACGAAGCTGCGCCGGATCGGCTTGGGCAGCGAGCGGATCAGCTCGGTGACCAACTCCTCCCGCAACCCCGGGATCTGCCAGTCGAAACCGACCGGCTCAACCTGATTGAGCACCGCCAACGGGACATGCACGGTCACCCCGTCCGCATCCGCGCCAGGCTCGAACTGGTAGGTCAGCTTGAACCGCAGCCGCCCTTGCCGCCACAGGTCCGGATAGTCGTCCTCAAGCACAGCGCCCGCACGCTCGTTGACGAGCATCGCCCGGTCGAAGTCCAACAGCTGCGGACTCTCCCGCCGCGTCTCCTTCCACCAGCGGTCGAAGTGCGCCGCCGAGACGACGTCCTTGCCGACCCGCTGGTCGTAGAACGCGAAGATGGCGTCGTCGTGCACGGCGATGTCGCGCCGCCGTGCCCGGTTCTCCAACTCCTCGACCTCGCCGAGCAGCTTGCGGTTTCGCGAATAGAACTCGTGGTGCGTGCGCCACTCGCCCTGCACCAGCGCGTGCCGGATGAACAGTTCGCGGCTGAGTTCCGGGTCGATCTTCCCGTAGTTGACCCTGCGCTGAGCCACGATCGGCAGCCCGTACAGCGTCACCTTCTCGTATGCCAGCACCGCGCCCTGCTCCGAGGACCAGTGCGGCTCGCTGTAGCCGCGCTTGACCAGGTGCTCGGCCAGCCCCTCGGCCCACTCCGGCTCGATCCGCGCCGCGATCCGCCCCCACAGCCGCGAGGTCTCCACCAACTCCGCCGCCATGACCCACCGCGGCGACTTCTTGAACAGCGACGACCCGGGGAAAACGGCGAACCGGGCGTTCCTCGCCCCCACGTACTCCCGCTTCTCCTGCTCGTACATCCCGATGTGCGAGAGCAGCCCGCTGAGCACCGCCTGATGCACCAGCGCCGGATCCGCCGGCACCGTGTTCGGCGTCACCCCGAGATCCTTCGCCGCCTGCCGCAGCTGCGCGTGCAGGTCCTGCCACTCGCGTACTCGCAGGTAGTGCAGAAACTCGCTCTTGCACAGCTTGCGGAACTGATTCGACGACAGCTCCCGCTGTTTCTCCCGCAGGTACTCCCACAACCGAAGATAAGTCAGAAAATCAGACTGCTGCTCCTTGTCCACAAACCGTGCATGCGCCTGCGTGGCAGCCTGCTGCCGGTCGACAGGCCGCTCCCGCGGATCCTGGATCGACAGCGCAGCCACGATCACCATGATCTCGTTGACGCAGCCGGTACCCGCCGCCTCCACCACCATCCGAGCCAGCCGCGGATCCACCGGCAGCCGTGCCAGCTTCCGCCCCACCTCAGTCAACCGAGGCTGCTTCCCCGCCCCCACCCCCGCTCCTGCACCCACCCCAACCCTCGCCCCAACCCTCGCCCCAACCGCCGTGCCCGCCCCCGCCCCAAATGCCCCCTCAACCGCCTCAACAGCCCCCAACTCATGCAGCAGATCCAGCCCATCCCGCACATTGCGCCGATCCGGTGGCTCCACAAACGGGAAGGCCGCGATGTCCCCCAACCCGATCGACGTCATCTGCAGGATCACGGACGCCAGGTTCGTCCGCAGGATCTCCGGCTCCGTGAACCGGGCCCGCCCCAAGAAATCCACTTCCGAATACAACCTGATACATACGCCATCCGACGTACGCCCACACCGCCCCGCCCGCTGATTCGCCGAGGCCTGCGAGATTGCCTCGATCGGCAGCCGCTGCACCTTGAGCCGGTGGCTGTAGCGCGAGATGCGTGCCGTGCCCGGATCGACTACGTACTTGACCCCCGGGACGGTCAGCGAGGTCTCGGCAACGTTCGTCGCCAACACGATCCGTCGCCCCGTATGCGGCTGGAACACCCGGTGCTGCTCAGCCGTCGACAGTCGGGCGTAAAGCGGCAATACCTCCGTGTTCCGCAACCCAAGCTTGCCTAACGCATCCGCCGTATCCCTGATCTCCCGCTCTCCGCTCAGAAAGACCAGCACATCCCCCGGTGGCTCATGCTCAAGCTCCTCCACGGCATCGCAAATGGCCTGGATCTGATCCCGATCCGCGTCCGCATCCGGATCCTCAAGATCCACAAGCGGCCTGTACCGCATCTCCACGGGATACGTCCGCCCCGACACCTCGATGATCGGCGCGGGCCCCCGAGCGTCGCCGAAGTGCGACGCGAACCGTTCCGGGTCGATCGTCGCCGAGGTGATGATCACCTTCAGATCCGGCCGACGCGGCAGCAGCTGCTTCAGATACCCCAAGATGAAGTCGATATTGAGGCTCCGCTCATGAGCCTCGTCGATGATCAGAGTGTCATACCTCAACAACTCCCGATCATGCTGCAACTCGGCCAGCAGGATCCCGTCCGTCATGAGCTTGACGTTGACGTGCTCGCCACCCTGCTCGGTGAACCGGACCTTGTACCCCACCGCACTGCCCAGCGGCGTCTTGAGTTCCTCGGCGATCCGAGCAGCCACCGTGCGCGCGGCCAACCGCCGCGGCTGCGTATGCCCGATCACCCCGCGCACACCACGCCCCAGCTCCAAGCAGATCTTCGGCAGCTGAGTGGTCTTGCCCGAGCCCGTCTCTCCAGCGACGATCACCACCTGGTGGTCCCGGATCGCCGTGAGAATCTCGTCCCTACGCTGGCTGACCGGCAGGTCCGGATAACTAATCGCCGGCACATTGGCCCGCCGCGCCGAGACCCGCGCCACAGAAGCGTCGATCTGCTCCAAGATCTGCGCCCGAATCGCGGCTACAGCCTCCGGCCGCCGCGCCTTACGTGCCCCATCCAACCGCCTCCGCAGCCGCGCCTCGTCCCAAAGCGAGACCTCCCCAAGCCGCGCCCGCAGATCATCAAGCGCACCGCCCGACGCGCTACCGCCAGCACCACCTCCAGACCTAGCCGCGCGCCGCACCGCCCCGCGCCCGCTCACGCGCTCGTCACGCCCACGCCCACGCACACCGGATGCATCCGACGCATCACGCACCGGACCGTCCTCTTCAGCAACACGAACAGCATCAGTGGGAGTGGACCCATCCGAAGGGTGATGCGCGCTGGCCATGGCCCACCAAGCATAGGTGCCGAGAACCCAAACGACCTCGGATTATCCGCCAGGCCCAATCCGGGCCATTCCGTGACACACGCACCAGCGACGAGTCCCCAAGCACCCCACACCGACGCCAGTCGCGTAAAGCACAAGCAACTCACCGACCGCACCCCCCCTAGCCAGCGGTCACGCCCACGCTCATACCCACCCACACACCCTGAGAACAAGAAAGGAGCCCGAACAGATGTCCGAACTCCCTAACTCGGCCCAACACCTACAGCGCTGACACTCACCATGTCTCTGTGGCCAGGGGCGGGGTCGAACCGCCGACCTTCCGCTTTTCAGGCGGACGCTCGTACCGACTGAGCTACCTGGCCCCGGACTCCGACAAGCGTCATAAGCAGCCTAGTTGCCGACGACGCTCGATCGCTCCGAGCGGTCCTGACGGGATTCGAACCCGCGACCTTCACCTTGACAGGGTGACGAGCACTCCTAGCTGCTCCACAGGACCTTGCTTGTTCGGCCCGGCGATCCTAGCACGCCATTTCAGCTGCTCTGATCGACTGAACCTGACCGTTTCCGGCCGTAGCCCCAACGGGATTCGAACCCGCGCCGCCGCCTTGAAAGGGCGGTGTCCTAGGCCGCTAGACGATGGGGCCGAGCCCTCTCGCGAGGTTCGGATTCCCCCCGGACGCCTGTCCGTTGGGGACTTGTAGAGCATACGGGACGGGTGGCAGCCTCGGCAAAATGATTGCTCACAGGTCGGCCGGGTCCAACTCCCGTTCACCGCCCGGCCTCACACCCGCCGCGCGAGCCAGCTCTTACCGGACCCTGCCCACGCCGAGCGCAACCCGTTACCCACCGGACCATCGAGTTGGCTACGCTTGGCCGCGAGGGGCGCTAGCTCAATGGCAGAGTAGCGGACTTTTAATCCGTAGGTTGTGGGTTCGAGTCCCACGCGCCCCACTCTA
>NZ_DASYZI010000409.1:0-1753 GCF_035946395.1 Actinocrinis sp. | reverse complement strand
CCCGGTCCGCGGCTCAGGGCGCGTAGGCCTGCACCTCGGCGATGCGCATCGACGACGGGGGCGTCCCGCCGTTGGTCACCGTGTGCCACCCGGAGGTCTGGGCGCCGGCGACCTGCAACTCGATGATGATCTCGTACGGTTCGCCGGTGACGGTCACCCCCGATGCCTGCCACACCTGGCGGCCGTCGAAGTACGCGGTGACGGAGTTGCCCGGCTTGAACGCGAAGCCGTAGACGTGGTATCCCGCCGTCACGTCGGCGCCGACGTTGTACGCCTGCTGCACCTGGCCCTGATCGGCAAAGAAGTCGCTGTGCTCGATCTCGTTCGGATTCCCGCCGGGCCATCCGCCCTCGTACCCGTCGAACTCGTTGGTGGGTGTTCCTGCCACACCGGGCATGAACCAGATGGCCGGCCACATCCCCTGCGATTGGTCTGGCATCTGCGCCTTGACCTGGACATACCACGCCTTGTCCGATGGCAGCTCGAACTTCCCGCCGGTGGTGAGCACGCCGGAGATCCATGGGTAGGTACCCGCCCACCGGTTCGTGTTGCGTTGTGCGGTAAGGGTTACCCCATTGTCTACTGACACCTGCGCGGGCGAGAACATGGCGACATTTGCCTGGCCCGCGTTGGATCCCGAGTAGGGCGGCGGCAACGTGCCGAAGTCGTTCCATACCTGGCCGTTTGCTTGCAGGTAGGTGTCCCACAACGAGGTGTTGAGGCTCGTCCCGTTGAACGCATCCTCGAAGATCTTGGTGGTGAAGCCCGGCGGTGCGGACATCCCGCCTGGCGACGGCGGCGGCGCTGGCGACGGCGCCGGCGCTGGGGCCGGGACGGGGGCGGGCCGCGGCGTCGGAGCGGCAGCCGGGGGAAGCGTGGTGCCGGGGGTGTGCGCCGGCGTGGGCGACGGAGCACCAGCAGGCCGAGGCGCGGTGCCGGGGGTGTGCGCCGACGTGGGCGACGGAGCACCAGCAGGCCGAAGCTCGACCGCCTCAACTCGGAACGCATCGGTCGGCACGGCATGGCGCTGCAGCACGAACACGTCGAGGAGATCACCCGATCGCTGGGTGGTCAGCGACACCGTGATTGCTGTCCACCCTGACGACAACGCGTTCACCGGCGAGTAGGCGACCGCGATGTTATCGGCCTCGAACTCAGCACCGCGCCGCTCGCGCAGCCCGATCTTCACCGGCTTCCCGAGCGCGGACGTGCTGCCCGCCTTCACCCATGCCGTTGCCGTGTACCTGCCGGCCGCCGCCACCACAGGTGCCGCGTTGCTGTCGATCGAGTACCGCGGCAGCGTGGTCGCGTGCACCTGCGCGGCGAACTGCGAGCCGAACGACAGGTACGGCGACCGCACGAGCTTCAGCGTCCCCTGCCAGCTGTCCCAGCCGGTCAGACCATGCGCGAAGTTCCAGTTGGGAATGAGGCTGGGAGACGTGGCTGCGGTCTGGACCGCATCAGAGGCCACTCCGCCGCCAGGTACGAGCACGACCACGCCGGCGATGAGCACGATGAGGAGCGGCGCCATCCTTCGGGGGCCGAAGCGCGCGGTGACACGCGCGGCTGCGTGAGCTCCCATCGCGGAATCACCAGCCTGTCACGGACATGGCGCGAGGGCACGCGCGCAGAGACGCCGGTGCGTGCCGCGGTGCTGTTGCGGTGTAGCTACTCCCGCGGTCCGAGTGATGCACGAGCCCGGGAGAGGGTCGCCGGTCAGACACGGCACGGTCGTACGCCCGCCCCACGATGC
>NZ_DASYZI010000408.1:0-21255 GCF_035946395.1 Actinocrinis sp. | reverse complement strand
CTGGACAAGCAACTGCGCGCGCTACCCACGCTCACCCAACTGGCATTCGCAGCGGGAGCCCATCTGACGGCGGTCGCCCTGGCGCTGACCGGATCGGAAATCTTCTTGGACGATGCCCTGGCCGTACACGACTTCCCGTTCACCACACGCGAGGAGCGCACGCGTGACACCCCAACGGCCCACGCCGTGCTCGACCACCGTGACCGCCTACTGCTCGCCGAACTCTGCCGTGTCCATGACCAGCGCTGCGCAGAACCGATCACCGTCGGCGTCGTCTACGGCGCCGCCCACATGCCCGCCGTCGTCAATGGCCTAACAGACCGGTACCGCTACCGAGTGCGCGACGCGGAGTGGATGACGGTCTTCATCCCCGACTGAGTTCCCCGACTGATCGTGTCGTGCACGGGTCAGCCTGCCAGAGGGTTGGCCCAGCGCAGCCCTGGGAAACGGGCGAAGTCCGTGTCGTGCGAGCACATTTCCGCGTTGCGCCCGATGGCAATTGCCGCCAGTTGAGCGTGAGGGACGATCACCCAGGAAATGAGCCGTCCCGCGCCAGGCTATCGACGGCTCGTTACTCCATGAGGCCAGCAAGGACCACGATCGAGCAGTGATCTCGGGCCTTTTGCCGCCGAACATGAAAGACTTGAACCCGCGAACCATTCATTCGGTCGCGCATCCTCGCCCTGCGTTCTTCAGCACGCTGCCGATTCCGGGGACCGGTGGCGGCGAGGGGAAGTGTCGGCGTTGTGTTCAGAGCTCTGCGGTATTGCAGATGTAAAGGCGCTGGGTTGCGCGGGTTAGGGCCACGTACAGCGTGCGGGTGCCGGCGGGGGACTCGTGTTCGATTGCGTCGGGGTTGACGATTACGGCGGCGTCGTACTCCAGGCCCTTGGCGTCCAGGGCGTTGACGACGATGAGCCTGCCCTCCGCTTGCTCGACGCTTGGGCGGAGGGCTTCCGCTACCGCGTCGGCCGCGCTGAGGGCGGTGATCACGCCTACGGTGCCTTCGACCGCGGCGAGCGCTTCGGTGACTGCCTGGTGCACGCTTTCGCGGTGTTCGGGTGAAAAGCCGGTGGAGCGGACGGCGTCGGGGAGCGCGGCTTGCGGGGCGGCCTTCTTCGCGTACTGCGACGCGTAGGTATAGATCTCGGCCGAGTTGCGGTAGTTGGTGCGCAGCTCGTGCACGTGCCTTCGGCGGTCGCCGAGTGCGACGGTCATCGCCTGGGCGGACTCCTCGGGGTCGGGCCAGGCGGACTGGACCGGGTCGCCAACGATCGTCCAGGTGGCGCGGCGGCCGAGTCTGCCGAGTACTCGCCACTGCAAGGGCGAGAGGTCCTGTGCCTCGTCCACGATGATGTGCGCGTAGCTCTCCCTCGTCCGCTCGCGCCTGGCCGTGTCCGCGGTGCGGTCGGCCCAGGACGAGACTTCGGCGACGCCGCTGTCGGCGAACGGGTCCTCTTCCTCGTTTTCCGGGACGGGCGGGGTGCCGAGCAGTTGGGCCAGTTCGTCGAGGAGGGGGATGTCCTCGACGGCGAGGTTGTCGTCGGCCATGGTCCAGGAGCCGGCGAGTGCCTCCACCTGAGCCGGCGTCAGGCGGTGACCCGCGTGCTGGGCGAGCGTTCGCGGGTCGGCGCAGGAACGCAGCACCTCCGCGGCCGTGCGGTACGGCCACCACTCCTCGACGAAGAGCTCGAAGTCGGTACGGTCGCGCAGGTCGCGGTCGAAGATCGCCCGCTCGGTGCGGCGGCGCTCGCGCAACTCGGCGGGCAGCTGCCCCCAGGCCGCTTCGACCAGCGCGGTTTCGGCGTTCGCGCGGGCCGCGTTGGGATGCGGGTTTCGATTGAGGACTTGCTGGCGCAGGCGGTCCAGGTGGTGCGCGGCGAGTTGGACGACGTGGCCGTGGTAGGTGGTCCTGAAGTGGCGGGGAGTGCCCGGGGGCGTCGCGCGGGCGGCGCGGCCGAGCACGGGGAGGAGGTCGAGCGAGCCCTTGAGCGCGGCCAGGGCGGCCGAGTCGTGTCGGGTCGCGCGCACGCCGTCGACCAGCTCGCCGAGCGAGCGCAGCGCCGCGGTGTGCTCGCCGAGCGACGGCAGGACCTGTTCGATGTAGGACACGAATACCGCGGAGGGGCCGACGATCAGGACGCCGCCGGCTTCGAATCGCTTGCGCTCGTTGAACAGCAGGTACGCGGCGCGGTGCAGCGCCACCGCGGTCTTGCCGGTGCCGGGGCCGCCGGTGATGATCGTGGCGCCGTCTGCGGGGGAGCGGACCGCGAGGTCCTGCTCCTTCTGGATGGTCGCGACGATGTCCTGCATGGCGCTGCCGCGCTTGCGGGTCAGCGCGGCCATCAGCGCGCCGTCGCCGACGACGGTCAGGTTGAGCTCTTCGGCGCGCTCGGGGTTCAGCAGGTCGTCGTCCAGGCGGATCACCCTGGCGCCGACGCAGCGGATGGTGCGGCGGCGCACCACCTCCATCCGGTCGGTCGGGGTGGCGCGGTAGAACGCGGCGGCTGCGGGCGCCCGCCAGTCGACGACCAGCGGCTCGTACTCCTCGTCACGCACGCCGATCCGGCCGATGTGCCGCGCCCCGCCGTCGGTGAAGTCCAGCCGGCCGAAGACCAGGCCCTCCTCCTGCGCGTCGAGCCGGCGCAGCCAGACCGCCGCCTGGAAGACGATCGCGTCCCGCTCCACCAGGCCGCCCTCGTTGCCGAACAGCGCCCGCCGGTGCCCCTCGGCCTCGTAGGCGCGCGCGTGGCCGCGCATCACTTCAAGGCGCTCGTGCACTCGGTCCACGTGCCGCTGCTCGGACTCCATCTCGGCGCGCTGCGCCTGATCCGGGGAGCCGGCGCTCGTCGTGGGCTGGCGCAGCAAAGGGGTGACCTCCGATGGCACTGTAAGGGCGCGATTTGGCATCCTGAGCCGGTCTGAAGCGTCTTCAGGCAGATTCAGGCTGGGGCGGCCGAACAGTCTATCGGGGGGTGGCGACAGTTAGGGATCAGTGCGAGTTAGCGGAAGACGGCGTGGCGGCGTCCGCCGCTTGGACGAGCTCGGTGAGTACGCCGTGGCAGTCCTTGGGGTGCAGGAAGTTGATCGAGGAGTTCGACGTACCGCGCCGAGGGGCGGGGTAAAGCACGCGGACGCCGGTACGCGTCGCTTCCTCGGTGGTCGCGACGACGTCAGGCGTACCGAAGGCGATGTGGTGTACGCCCTCGCCGTGTTTCGCCAGGTATTTGGCGATCGTCGAGTCCTCGCGGGTGGGTTCGAGCAACTGGAGGTAGGAGGCGCCACCGTCGTCGGTGCCGTTGATCCGCAGCATCGCCTCGCGGACGCCCTGCTCCTCGTTCACCTCGCTGTGGACGACCTCGAAGCCGTAGGTGGTCTTGTAGAACTCGATACTCGCGTCGAGATCGCGGCAGGCGATGCCGATGTGGTCGATGCGAGTGATCATGCGTGCCTCCGTGTGGTCAAGCTGACACTGCCAAACCCTACTGGCGGGTAGCCAAATTGTGGATAGTGTCGAAGTACACACTCGACCGCCATCTCCAGGAGGCGTACCGATTATGGCCGGCTCTGTCATCGTTGCCGGAGCGCGCACCCCGATGGGCAAACTGCTCGGCGCGCTGACCCCGTTCAGCGGGGCTGATCTGGGCGGATTCGCGATCAAGGCCGCGCTTGAGCGCGCCGGGGTCGCTCCGGACCAGGTCGATTATGTGATCATGGGTCAGGTGCTACAGGCGGGCGCCGGGCAGATGCCGGCGCGGCAGTCCGCCGTCAAGGCCGGCATCCCGATGCACGTGCCCTCGCTGACTCTCAACAAGGTCTGTCTCTCCGGTCTGAACGCGATCGCGCTGGCCGACCAGCTCATCCGGGCCGGCGAGGTGGAGATCGTGGTGGCCGGTGGGCAGGAGTCGATGACCAACGCGCCGCACCTGTTGCCTAAGGCGCGGTCGGGCTTCAAGTACGGCTCGATCGAGGTGCTCGATGCGATGGCGTACGACGGCCTGACCGACTCCTTCGACCACATCCCGATGGGTGAGTCGACCGAGCGGCACGTCGGGAAGCTGGGCATCGGCCGTGAGGAGCAGGACGCCTTCGCGGCGCTCTCCCAGCAGCGTGCGGCGGCGGCGCAGAAGAACGGCCTGTTCGAGCAGGAAATCGTGCCGCTGGAGATTCCGCAGCGTAAGGGCGATCCGCTGGTCGTCAAGGACGACGAGGGCGTGCGTGGTGACACGACGGCGGAGACGCTGGCCAAGCTGCGCCCGTCGTTTGCCAAGGACGGCACGATCACCGCGGGCAACGCTTCTCCGATCTCCGACGGCGCCGCGGCCGTGGTGGTGATGTCGAAGGCGAAGGCGGAGGAACTCGGCCTGACGTGGCTGGCCGAGATCGGCGCGCACGGCATGGTGGCCGGCCCGGACAACTCGCTGCACTCGCAGCCCTCGAACGCGATCAACAAGGCGCTGGCCAAGGCCGGGCTCACCGTGGCGGACCTGGATCTGATCGAGATCAACGAGGCCTTCGCGGCGGTCGGCATCCAGTCGATGCGCGATCTCGGCGTGACCGAGGAGAAGGTGAACGTGAACGGCGGCGCGATCGCCCTCGGCCACCCGATCGGCATGTCCGGTGCGCGGCTCGTGCTGCACCTCGCCATGGAACTCCAGCGGCGCGGCGGCGGCACCGGCGCGGCGGCACTGTGCGGTGGCGGCGGGCAGGGTGACGCACTGATCGTCACGGTGCCTAAGGCGGCTGCGTGAGCGTCACGGCGGGCGGGCGTGCACAGGCGCGTGAGTCCGTGAGCGCGTGAGTGCGTAAGGCGGTTGAGGTGCCCGGAACGAGGCGTGGCTGCGTGGGTAAGGTCTGAGCTGTGACGATCGATGTCCCCGCTCTGGTGGACCGCGCGCGCAACGGCGATGCGCGTGCGGTTGCCCGCCTGGTATCTATGGTCGAAGACGGCTCGCCGTTGCTGCGCGAGGTCATGACTGCCCTTGCGCCGCACACCGGCGGGGCGTACATCGTGGGCCTCACCGGGGCGCCGGGCGTGGGCAAGTCGACCACGACCAGTGCCCTCGTCACCGAGTACCGGGCGCGCGGTCGGCGGATCGGCGTGCTCGCGGTCGACCCCTCCTCGCCGTTCTCCGGCGGCGCGCTGCTCGGCGACAGGGTCAGGATGCAGGAGCACGCGACTGACCCGGAGGTCTACATCCGCTCGATGGCCTCACGTGGACACCTCGGCGGTCTGGCCGCGACGACGCCGCAGGCGCTGCGCGTGCTCGACGCGGCAGGCTGTGAGGTCGTCTTGGTCGAGACGGTGGGCGTCGGCCAGTCCGAGATCGAGGTCGCGTCGGCGGCGGACACCGCGGTCGTGCTGCTCGCGCCGGGGATGGGCGACGGGATCCAGGCGGCGAAGGCCGGGATCCTGGAGATCGGCGACGTGTTCGTGGTCAACAAGGCCGACCGGGACGGCGCGGACGCCACCGCGCGCGAGCTGAACCACATGCTGGCGCTTGGCGAGCGGCGGGAGCCGGGCGACTGGCGTCCGCCGATCGTCAAGACGGTCGCCGCGCGCGGCGAGGGCGTCACGGAGGTGGTCGAGGCGTTGGAGAAGCACCGGGCCTGGTTGGCCGAGACCGGTCGGCTCGCCGCCAGGCGGCGGGCTCGGGCGGCTGCGGAGATCGAGGCGATCGCCTTAGCGGTGCTGCGTTCCAGATTCGGCACGTTGCACGGTGACTCGCGGCTCGCGACGCTGGCCGACCGCGTGGCGGTCGGTGAACTGGACCCGTTCACGGCGGCTGACGAGCTGTTGGCGGATGTGTGAGCGACTGCGTTAGGCCGTCAGGCTGAGTGCGCGGGGCATGGCCAGCGGGTTGCGTCGAGAGTCATGTCCTTGCGCATCGAGGACAGGCCCAGCGCGGTGGTCTGCGCGCAGAAGTCGCTCAGCGGCAGCGTGTACTCGACGTGGAAGACTGCCTTGCCCTCGGCGATGAACGGTTCGAGTTCGTCGCACTCGGTGTACTCGGCGCATTGCTCGTTGACCGCGAAGTCGAAGGACGACACCAGCTGGGGCACTTGGTCGAGGTCGTTCTTCAACCCGATGGCCAGTCCGTCGGCGTGGGCGAGCCCGGCCACCATGCGGTTGAACGCCAGTTGGTCGTCATTGGTAAGCGGAAAGCCGGTGTCGTTCTCGTAACCGTCGACGTTGTCGGCCTCGATACCGTCGAAGCCCTTGGCTGCGCAGGTCTTGAAGCGCGCCGCGATGATCGGGCGCAGCACCGTCAGCTGGCGCACGTCCAGCCAGCGCTCGCCGGGCCAGCCGTTGGGCGCGCCGACCACCGCGGGCGGGAAGAGTCGCGCGTCGGGCCGGAAGGACTCGAACGCACCGACGTTCACGTAGCAGATCACCTTGCGCCCGGCCGCGTGTAGGGCGGCGACGACCGCGGCGTCGTTCTCGGTGCCGTCGATGTCGTAGACCTGTGCGTCGACTGAGGTGTCCACGGGCTCGGTGAGCTGCCACTGCCAGGTCAGGCCGGGCCTCGGCTGCCAGATCGGTCGGCCGGACGTCTGTGGTGCGGGCGTCGGCGCGGGTGAGAGGGGCATTGATTGCGTAGGTTGCGTAGGCGCGGGGGCGATGGTGTTCGAGGTGCGGGACAGGTTCGGGTGTGGGGAGCAGGCCGCTGTCGACGCCGCTAGGAGCGCCATGACTGATCCTGCTAGGAGCGCGTTGGCTTTGGCTGATGTCACTCGGAGCGTTTTGGCCGGTGCGGCGTGGACTAGGCGGCCACGTGCTCGAACAGCGGGCTGAGGCTGCCCCACGGATTCGCTCCCGACAGTTGGGTGACGTAGACGGCTCCGGCGTGGCGCCCCCGCGCGCCGTCGCGTACCGCGGCCAGTTCGGCGAGCGGCGCGCTGTGGACCAGATGACAGAAGCGCTCCGGCGGGTGATGCCGAGTCCATTCTGCGACGATATGATCACCGTACGCGACCCATGGACCTTCGAAGGTGATCACCATGTCGGCCAGTTCGGCGTATTCGGGTGCGGGGGTCGTGCCGGGATTGAGCGCGATGTGGTCGACGCCCATCTCGCGTGCGGCGGCGATGAGGCGGCGGTAGTGCGCGACGTGCTCGGGGCCGGTCGGTACCTGGTCGAGGAAGCCGCCGCGCAGGCCGTACCAGGATTGGTAGGCCGCGAGTTCGCGGAGTACGGCCGAACCGGAGCGTCTGCCGTAGCCGGTGTCCACGTATCCGACGACCTCGCCTCCGGCGGCGTGAATCGCGGCGATGGGTTCGGCGTACCTGGCGTCGATGGCGTGGCCGGGGCCGGAGTCCGGATTGAGGATGGCGAAGGCGAGGTTCTGGCCGAGTTCGGCGAGTGTGTTCCAGCTGTCCGGGTGGTCTGTTGGGTGGAAATAGGCTGGTACGACGAATCGTGGCGTTGAGGTGGGTGGTGGTGATGTGGGCGACTGGGGTGTGGACGACGGGAGTATGAGGGGTGGGAGTGTGAGTGACGGAGGTACGAGTAGTGGGGGTGTGAGTGGCGGCGGAGTTGGTGACGCGGGTGCGGGTGATGTGGGTGACATGGGTGTGGGTGTGGGCGATGCATGTGCGGACAGCGCGTGTGTAGACAGTGCGGGTGCGGGTGATGCGTGTGCGGATGTGGGTGTGGGTGTGGGTGTGGGTGTGGGGGATGCGGGTGTGAGTGGTGGGGGTGTGATTGTCATAGGTGGACCCACGGGCGGGCGGTTGCGTCGGCGGCGCGGATGGCTACCAGTGCGGTGAACTCGGCGGCGAGTGCGACGAGGATGGCGGTGTCGTGGCTCGGCAGGGCGACCACTGTCGCGATCAGGGTGGCGCCGATCGGCCACAGCGCTGCTTTCGCGTCGATGCCACGCAGGAACAGCACGGCGAGCAGCCCAGGAGCCAGTACGACCGTGTAAAGGTAGAGGTCGAAGGCGCCGGGAGAACCCCGGTCGAACAACAGGTAGGCCGTGGCTGCCAACGCGGACGTGGTTGCGGTCTTGCGCAGCAGTGCGAGCATGAGCAGGCGCGTGGCCGGCTGCGGGAACTGTGCCGGGTCGGCCAGGGTGAACAGCAGGAGGCTCACGCGTCGCTGGTACCAGCGTGCGTGCCACTCGCCGACACCCATGCTGAGAGTGAGCATGATGGCGGCGTGTAACGCGACGAGTCCGTGCCCTGTCGTGATCGGTCCGGCGAGCACGACGGTGATCAGTGCACCGATGCCTAGGCCCGACAACGCATGCGGTACGAGGTCGCGCATCTCACGCTGCGTCACTTCCGGCTCGGCGGCTTTCTCGGTGCGCGTGATCCAGAGCATGAACGTGATCGCTACGGCGGTGGAGGTCTGGGAGCCGACCAGGGCCACGTCAGCGGACGCGCCGGACGCCGTGGCGACCGCGCCGAGCACCGCCGGACCGAGCGTGGCGGCCAACTGGAACTCAAGGCCGAGCACCAGCGCCGGTATGGCGGCGAGCGAGAACCACAGGCTGAGTGCCGCCGGGACGAGCGCGGTCAGCGGGGTGCCGAGCATCAGTTCCATCCCGCCGAGCAACCACACGGAGATGAGCAGGGCGTGCACCGTGCCAACGCGCAGAATCCGCCGCGCCGCAGGCCGGTCGGCAGCGTTCAGCCGAGCGTAGGCGAGGTGCGCGATGCCCTGGCCGTAGCCCCAGGCGAGCACCTGGACGACGGCCAGCGTGACGCGCGCGATCCCGTTCACGTCGGCCACCAGGAACGCCATCGCGGACAGCGACGGCGTGGCGAACAGCAGTCCGCGCAGGATGGCACGGGCCGTGCCGGTCGGCGCCGATGGCGGCGAGGGATGGGGCGGGTCGAGGTCCCGGGGCACCCTGCGGTGCAACTCCTCGGCCAACGCGAACAGGTCGGGTAGGCCGAAGCGTTCCCAGGCCGTCCGGTCGTTGTACCCTTCCGCTTCCAGCCCCGCGACGATCGCGAGCGGATCCACCGCGCTCCGGCAGAGGTCTGCCAGGCTCAACGCGAGCCGGTCCACTGCGTCAAGAGACTCGCTGTACTCATGACCGGTACGCGGCGGCGCGGGACGGTAACGCACATTGCTGTACCCGGTGGCGAACGCGGGCTGGTGCATGCCATACGGTGCGGTAAGCAGCGACGGTGCGCTCATGCGGCCAATCCGGTCCTTAGCGGCCGTTGCTGCGACGGTGCGCCCGACTTGGCCGGTGGGGCGACGTAGGTGGCGGACATGGCGACAGTGCGGTAGATCTCATCGAAGGTGTCTACCGCGCGCGTGATGGTGAACAGCTCCAGGGCTCGCTCACGGGCAGCCAGGCCGAGTGCACGTCGCCGGTCGTGGTCGGTGAGCAACGTCAGGCAGGCTTGTGCGAGTTCCGACGGTTTGCGCGGCGGGACCACCAAGCCGGTGTCACCGATCGCCTCGCCGACGCCACCGACGTCCGTGCCCACGTTGGGGCGGCCGCAGGCCATCGCTTCGAGCACAGTGAACGGCAGCCCCTCCGAGATCGAGGACAGCACGACGACCTGCCCGGCGGCGTAGGCCTCGCTCACCGCGCTGCTCGGGCCCTCGAAGACGACCGCTCGCTCGATCCCGAGCTGCTTGACCAGCGCCAGGCACTCTTCGAGGTACCACTCACCGCCCGGCGGGGCGCCGCCGAAGAGCCGCAGCCGTGCGGCGGGCAGCTCTTCCAGCACGAGCGCGAACGCGCGCAGCAGCGTGTGCAGGTCCTTGAGCGGATCGATCCGGCCGACGAACACCAGCGTCGGCTCGTCCGGCTCGCTCTCGGCCGGCGGGAAGCGCTCCGGATCGACGCCGTTGTAGACCGTGCGCAGCTTCGCCGGATCCGCGCCGAGGCGCTTCTCCCAGCGCTGGTTGTACTCGTTGCATGGCGTGATCAGGTCGGCGTTGCGATACCCGGTCTCGCACAGCCGCCGGGTGAACGCGGCGACGATCGACTTGACCGGCCATCCCAGTTGCTCGCTGCCCAGCGCGAGATAACGCTCGCGCAGGTACACGCCATGCTCGGCAATGATCAGCGGAGTGCCGTGCGTCCATTTCGCGGCCAGCCCGACGAGCGCAGCCAAACCGTTGGACACCGTGTGCGTGACGTCGGCGTCCGGCGGCTGGAAGGCGAGCGGACGCAACGCGTGCTCGATCAGGTCGAGCGCGGCGAGGGCGTCCGCGAGGCGTAAGTCGGGTGCTCCGTCATGAAACCGATGCCAGAACGTGGCGAGCGCTTTAGCCATCGTGTCGGTGCGTAACACCTCGCCTAGATCTGTGAGGCGGCGTGCCTGGAAGAAGAGCTCGAACAGCGCGGACTCGAACTGCTCGCTCGCCTCCGGAGCGTGGCTGAGCGTCGCGTCGAGCAGAGCGATGGCGGCGGAGGGGTCGGGCCGCCGGGCGATCCGGCGCTGCGGGGCCGGGCGCCGCATGGTCCAGATCGGCAGCGAACGCACCGAGACGACGTTCTGCGGCCGTTCGTACACTGCGGGCTCGCGGCCAGTAGCAGTCAGCGCGACGACGTGAAAGCGGTGTCCGCGCAGACCTCTGATCATTTGGTCACACCAGACCGAAACGCCGCCGCGGACGTGCGGATACGTCCCTTCGGCGACAAGCAGGATCTCCATATGCTTCGTTCCCCCCTGGACGAATGGCGATGTGATGCGGTGTGGCGTGATGCTGTGCGGTGTGAGTAGGTGCGGTGCGTGTGGGCTGCGCGCGAGTGCTCGGGGGCGTCGCTGACGGCGCAGCGCCTCCGAGCACTCGGGCGGGTCGGGTTTACTGCGGACCGAACAGCAGGCCGGAGTAGCCGGGCAGCAGCAGGGTGAAGCCGTTGCCCTGGGACTCCTTGTAGGCGGACAGCTCGCTCGCGTACGAGGAGCCGTACGGGCTCGCGCCGAGGTTGCCGCCGAGCAGGCCGGGGTTCTTCGTCCCGTTCGGCGAGGTCACCGGCACGTCGAGGCCGCTCGGGGCGGTGACGTGGATCTTCCCGCCCTGCACGTAGCCCGAGACGGTACCGGCGGCGATAGCCGCGGCCCACGCGGACTGCTGCTGGAGCGTCTGGCCCTCGGCGGCGAGCGTCTGCTCGACGATCGGTGCGTTCGCGGCGAACTCGGATCGGTAGTCGCCGAGGATCGCGTTCAGCGCCGGGTACAGGATCCGGTCCTGCGAGAGGTTCGACTGGTGCACGTAGGTCGGCCGCGGGTCGTTCGCGGTGATGTGGCTCAGCGCGATGCGCGCCTCGGTCGGCACGATGTAGCTCGTGTACCCGGTGTTCGGGTCCAGCGGGCTGATGCAGGTCGAGGTCGGGTTGTTCTCGCAGATGCCCGAGCCGCCGTTCGCGGCCGAGGTGTAGATCCAGTTGTATTCGTTGATCTCGTCCGAGACCGTCGCGGCGTTGTAGTACACGTTCATCGGGTGCCGCGGCACGGTCAGCGTCGAAGTGCCTACCGCGCGCTGGTTCGGCTCACGGGAAGCATCCGAGCCGGTCCATGCGACGCGTTGCGCGGCCAGCGCCGGGGCGAGGTTCGGGTTGTCGGCCGGCTGCTGTGGCAGCGTCATGAGGCCCGAGTGCTCGCCGGTCACCAGTTCGCTCGCGTTGACCGAGAAGCCCTTGCTGCGGGCCCAGTCGACGTTGCTGGAGATCTGCGAGGTGATGTCCGACTGCGGAACCCAGACGACGTTGCCGCTCGCGTCGGTCTGGCACGACCAGGGGATGGTGGTCAGATTCTGCTGGCAGCCCAGGAACTCGTGCGAGTAGGTGTGGTTCAGCCACTCCAGGACGCCGGACCTGTTCGCCTGCCACGCGGTCAGCAGCGGGTCCGAGCCGGTCGCGGCGACCTGGTCGTCCGAGCCGCCGCCGTTGAAGAGCATGGTCAGCTTGTAACTGTTGGCGTTCTCCCAGTTCACCTCGTACGTCACGTCGTCCGGGGTCATCCGGCTCGGCGTGGTGTCCGGGGTGCCCGCCGGGCAGATCGTGTCACTCGGCGTGCAGTGGCCGGTCTGCGACCACTCGGCGTCCGGCAGGAAGGTGTCGTCGACGTCGACGGTGAAGTAGTTGCGGTCGTAGCCGAAGTGCACGCCCTGCGTCGCCCAGGTGATGAATCCGTGCGCGAGCGCCCGGAACTGCGCCTGGTTGGCGTTGTAGGCGAAGGTGTTGACCAGTTCGCTGCGACCGCCCGAGGTGTAGACGCCGGACAGCACGCCCTGCGTCGAGCTGCCTGGAATGGCCATCGTGACCAGCGGGTCGAAGGTGGTGCCGGTCGCCGGGTTCGGCGTGCCGAGGTAGCCGTAGGACTCCGAGACGGTCGGGTCGATGTCCTCGAACGGCACGCTGCCGGTCAGGTACGGGAACGCGTTCGCGGTCCCGTCGGCGGTGACGTTGGCGGTCATCCCGTCCAATGTGCCGGCGAAGCTCGGGTAGTTCAGGCCGACAGCCGGCGTCGGGTACAGGTAGGCGTCGATCTGGCGGACCGAGTACGTGGCCTCATACGCGCCCAGCGCTGCGGTCTCGGCGCTCGACAGCTGCGTGGGCGCGTTGTTCGGCAGCACCACCGCCTCGAAGTGCGCCTCCGGTGCGCCGCCGGCGGATCCGGCCAGGTACGCGGCGGTCAGCTGCTGCCGGTTCGGATCGTTCAAATCGAGCAGTGTGTAAGGAACGCCTTCGGTGCCCAACTCGGTGCGGATCGCCTCGACCGGTGCGGATCCGTCGGTCACGACGAGAACCCGCAGGTCGACCCGGTCTCCGGAGGGGAACGAGGTCGAACCGGAGGTGGCCGCACCGTGTGAGGCTGCACTGTATGAGGCCGCTTGAGATGCGGTTGCTTGCAGCGGGACGAGCGCGACGGCACTCAACGCCGCGGCGGTCAGCCCGATGAACGGCCAGACATGGCCGTGCGCCGGGCGGCCGGGCGGTTTGCGGGCATGGCGGAGCAAGGAGTCCCCCCTCTGTAATCGGATGTTCTGACGTTCGGATCGGTCATGTATGGGTCGGACTAACGCCGTGACGCGCGATTCCATCCCACCCGACGGTCACCGTAAGCGACTGCGCGTGCAGACGCTACCGAAACATGGAAGCAATTCATCCGAAGGTATGGACTACTGATAACAAAAATCGATTCCGCGGAAAAGAAGTACGCCCGGCGCACTCTCGCCGGTACGGTCCGCGCTCGTAGTACCAGGGCGTGAGACGGCGCTGGCACGCGGCCCGGGCATCCCGTAATCGACTTCGTAATTCTGTGCGAAGTTCCGCGCGATCGGTTCTGTTGCGAAAGAACCTAACAAAATGAATGGACGCCCGCAGTCGGTGCGAACATTTCAGCTAATGTGTTGTCGAAACGCTGCCGGGAGTCAAGCCCTCGCGGACAGACGTGCGCAGGCACCCATCGGAATGGGCAGCCAGGACGGGCGGTTCGCCGCCTCGTATCCGACCTCGTACACGGCCTTGTCGATCTCGAACGCGCGTAGCACCGCGGACTCGGCGCGCGGGTCGTAGCCGATCACCTCGGCGTAGCCACGGCAGAACGCGTCGCGGTTGCGCGCCGCCCACTCGGCCGCGCGTACCCTCATCAGTTCGGTCGCGCCGGGCGGCTCGGCGGACTGCGGAGCGAGCGTGGCGAGCAGGTGGTGCGCCGCGTAGTCGAACGAGCGCAGCATCCCGGCGATGTCCTTGAGCGGGCTGGCCGGGGCGCGCCGCTCGGCCAGCGAGCGCGCCGGCTCGCCCTCGAAGTCGAGCAGGATCCAGCCGGTGACGGTCCGCATCGCCTGGCCGAGGTGGTAGTCGCCGTGCACGCGCTGCACCGGCAGCGGGCCGCTCAGCGTGGCGAGCCGGTCTATCGCCTCGCCGAGACCCGGCGCGTACCGGCGCAGCTGCGGTACCCGACGCACCGTCGCATCGAGCTGCCGCCGCATGCTCTCGGCCAGCTGCGCGATCTCCTCCGGCTCAAGCCAGCCGGTCGGCAGCGTGTTGGCCAGCGCACGGTGCACCCGCGCGGTGGCCATCCCCAGGCGGTGCGCCTCGGGGGCGAAGTCGGCCCCGGCGCGCGCCGCCGAGAGGTCGGGCTCCGCCTGGAACAGGTCGCGCACACTGGTCAGCGCGAGCGCCCAGCCGTCGGTGGCACTGGGCAGGAACGGCTGGAGGGTCAGCAGGGTGATCGGTTCGGCCGCCTGCGGGTCGGCGAACTCGGCCCAGCCGATCGGCGGTGCTATGTGCGGGGACTCGGCCACCCCGAGGGCGAGGCCCAGTTCCAGCTCCGGGCTGCGCCCCGGCGCGGGGCGGCGGAAGACCTTGGCGATGTACTGGTCGCCGTACACCAGCGAGGAGTTCGACTGCTCGCCGGTGAGCACCAGCGCGCGCAGGTCGGTGTGCAGGATCTGGCCGGCCAGCCGGTCGAAGCGCAGCGGGCCGACCTCGTCGCGCGCGGCGATCCGCTCCAGCAGCCACCCGGCCAGCTGAGCGTCGTGCAGCCCGTCGTAGCAGAACCCGCCGAGCTCCGGCACCGCGGTGTCCGGATCGCCGATCACCGCGTGCCGCAGCCAGTGCGGCAGCGAGCGGCGCACCCCCACGAACACCTGGTAGGTCTGCGGCAGCTCGTCGTTCTTCGGGCCGTCCTCGTACGTCACCTCGGCCAGCACGTGCCACAGCCGCGGATCGTCGCCCTCGGCGCCGACCGCCGACAGGCACGAGGCGAGCGTGACGGCGTCGATCCGCCGTCCCTTGCCGCCGAACCACCGCTGCTCGGGCAGCCAGCCGGCCAACAGCTCGGCAAGGCGCTCGGCGAAACGGCCGTTCAGCGCGGGATGGGCCATGTCGATCGTCGACGTCATCGTCGGTCATCCTTTCGGCCTTGGCTTGTGGGAGCGGCGCCGTGTCCTGCCGTCCGAACCACGTTCGTCCGACCGAAGCCGAGTTCCCCGCCTGGGCCCTGTTCTACCAGTACCAGCAGGTGTGTCCCTCGGCACTTCGGCACCGCGCCTCCTACCCTCCTTTCGGCGCCGTAACGGACGCGCCGACAGGATTCCCAGCTCGGCGAACTCAACTGGGCACTACTACTCCCCGCACGCCCTCCGCTACGCGCGCTGCAACTTGAACCAGTAGAACCCGTGACCGCTCAGCGTGAGCAGGTACGGCAGCTCACCGATCTTCGGGAAGTGCACCCCGCCGATCAGCTCGACCGGCTCGATCGCCTGGAAGGCGCGCAGGTCGAGCTCGGTGGGCTGCGGGAAGCGGGAGAGGTTCATCACGCACAGCACGAGATCGTCCTCGCGGCCCGCACCGCGCGGCGCGTCGTCGGCCGGCAGTTCGCGGATGAACGCCAGCACCGACGGGTTCGTCGAGCCGAGTTCCTGGAAGGTGCCCAGGCCGAAGGCCAGGTTCTGCCGCCGGATCTCGATCATGCGCTTGGTCCAGTGCAGCAGCGAGGAGGTGCTGGCCATCTGCGCCTCGACGTTGGTGGACTGGTACCCGTAGACCGCGTCCATGATCACCGGCAGGTACAGCCGTCCGGGATCGCTGGAGGAGAAGCCGGCGTTGCGGTCCGGCGTCCACTGCATCGGGGTGCGCACGCCGTCCCGGTCGCCGAGCCAGATGTTGTCGCCCATCCCGATCTCGTCCCCGTAGTACAGCACCGGGGAGCCGGGCAGCGAGAGCAGCAGCGCGGTGAACAGCTCGATCTGCCGCCGGTCGTTCTCCAGCAGCGGGGCGAGCCGCCGGCGGATGCCCACGTTCGCCTTCATCCGCGGGTCCTTGGCGTACTCGGCGTACATGTAGTCGCGCTCCTCGTCGGTGACCATCTCCAGGGTCAGCTCGTCGTGGTTGCGCAGGAAGATCCCCCACTGGCAGTTCGCCGGGATGGCCGGGGTCTGGGCCAGGATCTCCGAGATCGGGTAGCGCGACTCGCGGCGCACCGCCATGAAGATGCGCGGCATCACCGGGAAGTGGAACGCCATGTGGCACTCGTCGCCGCCGACCGCCGGGTCGCCCAAGTAGTCGACCACGTCGCTCGGCCACTGGTTCGCCTCGGCCAGCAGCACGGTGTCCGGGTACTCCGAGTCCACCATCTTGCGCACCTTCTTCAGGAACTGGTGCGTGGCCGGCAGGTTCTCGCAGTTGGTGCCCTCCTGCTGGTACAGGTACGGCACCGCGTCCAGCCGGAAGCCGTCGATGCCCAGGTCGAGCCAGAACCGCAGCGCCGCCAGGATCTCCGCGTGCACCTTGGGGTTCTCGTAGTTCAGGTCCGGCTGGTGCGAGAAGAAGCGGTGCCAGTAGTACTGCTTGCGCACCGGGTCGAAGGTCCAGTTCGAGGTCTCGGTGTCGATGAAGATGATGCGCGCGTCGGCGTACTGCTTGTCGTCGTCGGCCCACACGTAATAGTCGGCGTACGGGCCGTCGGGGTCGTTGCGCGATGCCTGGAACCACGGGTGCTGGTCGCTGGTGTGGTTCACGACGAAGTCGATGATGACCCTTATGCCCCGTGCGTGCGCCTGCTCGACGAACGCGACGAAGTCGCCCAGGTCGCCGAACTCCGCGAGGACGTCGGTGTAGTCGGACACGTCGTACCCGCCGTCGCGCAGCGGGGATTTGAAGAACGGCGGCAGCCAGATGCAGTCGACGCCCAGCCACTGCAAGTAATCGAGCTTCGCGGTCAACCCCTTCAGGTCGCCGGTGCCGTCGTTGTTCGAGTCGTGGAAGGAGCGGACCAGGACCTCGTAGAAGACGGCGCGCTTGAACCAATCCGGATCGCGTTCGCTCTTGGGCAGGTCGAGCGGTGAATCGGCGACGGGTTCGTTGACGATCACGGTCACTCCAGTTGTGCCGGGAGCACCATGTGGTGCGCGGATGAGGGTGGATGGCCACGGCCGCCGACCCGCTCGTGAACCGCGCCGCGATCCGGCCCGGTCCTCCGGGATCAGAGCCCTACCTGATCCTGGTGAGCACGTGGGCGGGCTGTGTGTGCGGGTCGAGCCGGATGTAGTTGTCCCGGCCCCACTGGTAGGTCTCCCCGGTCAGCTGGTCGCGTACGGTGAATTCCTGGTCCCAGCCGAGGCCGAGCGCGTACGGGTCCAGGGAGACGATGGCCTCGACCGTGTTGCGCGGATCGAGATTGACGACGACCAGGACCAGGTCGGCGGCAGTGCGCTTGGAGTAGCACAGCACAGCATCGTTGTCTGCGTGGTGAAATTTGAGATTACGTAACCCTTGCAGTGCAACGTGTTCACGCCGCACCGCGTTTAGCCGGGCCAGGAACGGTGCGAGGGAGCGTCCCTCCGCCTCCGCGGTGGCCCAGTCGCGCGGTCTGAGCTGGTACTTCTCCGAGTTCAGATACTCCTCGCTGCCCGGCCGCACCGGGGTACCTTCGCAGAGCTCGTATCCGGAGTAGACCCCCCAGGCGGGGCTCAGCGTGGCGGCGAGGACCGCTCTGATCTTGAAACCCGGGCGTCCCGACGTCTGAAGGTATTCGTGCAGGATGTCGGGGGTGTTGACGAACAGATTCGGGCGTAAGAACGACGGGGTGCCGTTCGACAGCTCGGTCAGGTAGTCCTGTAGTTCGGACCTGGAGTTGCGCCAGGTGAAGTACGTGTACGACTGGTGGAAGCCGATCTTGGCGAGCGTTTGCATCATCGCCGGGCGGGTGAAGGCCTCGGCCAGGAAGAGCACGTCCGGGTCGGTGGCGTGGATGCGTTCGAGCAGCCGCTCCCAGAAGATCACCGGCTTGGTGTGCGGGTTGTCCACCCGGAAGATGCGCACGCCGTGGCCCATCCACAGCCGCAGGATCCGCTCGCACTCCTCCAGGATCGCCGGGAGCACGCCGGGACCGTCGAAGTCCAGCGGGTAGATGTCCTGGTACTTCTTCGGCGGGTTCTCCGCGTAGGCGATGGTGCCGTCGACGCGGTGCGCGAACCAGTCGGGGTGCTTCTCCACCCAGGGGTGGTCGGGCGAGCACTGGAGCGCGAAGTCCAGCGCGACCTCCATGCCGAGCCGGCCGGCCCGCTCGACGAAGTGGTCGAAGTCGGCGAAGGTGCCCAGGTCGGAGTGGATGGCGTCGTGCCCGCCCTCGGCCGAGCCGATCGCCCAGGGCGAGCCGACGTCGAACGGACCGGCGGTGGGCGTGTTGTTCGGGCCCTTGCGGTACGCCGTGCCGATCGGGTGGATCGGCGGCAGGTACACCACGTCGAAGCCCATCGCGGCGATGGCCGGGAGTCGCTCGGCGGCTGTGCGCAGCGTGCCGGAGACCGGCGGGGTCTGCCCGGTCGGGTCGACCCGCGCGCCCTCGGACCGGGGGAACATCTCGTACCAGGAGCTGAACAGCGCGCGCGTCCGGTCGACGCGCAGCGGGCACCGCTCGCTCTCGGTCAGCTGGTCGCGCACCGGCCGGGCGGCCAGCGCCTCGTGCACCCGCTCGTCCTCGACGGCGCTGAGCCGGCCCGTGGCGGGGATCGTGCTGTTGCGCAGCAGATCGGCGGTGTTCAGGAGCAGTACCACCGCCGGATCCGCCGGGTCGGCGACGTGTGGTGCCAAGTCGTCTGACGCCGGTTCGGCCGACTCGACGTCCTCGCTCGCGGCATCCCCGGACAGTGTGATGAAACCTGCGGCCGACTGCGCCCGGCGCTGCGTCGTGGCCTCGACCGTGCCCTCGCCCTCGACTGTGCCCCTGACAGCCGCTGTGACTACCCGCTCGATGACCACTTCGACCGTGGCGCTGTGCGCGTCGGCTGACGTGAATGATGCAGAGGTGGCGCTTGTGTTACTTGTGGGGCGCGTGGGACTTGGGAGCCCCGCTCCTTCTGTGTCAATCTTGTTACGTATTCCGCGCGGCGCCTGGTCGCTTCGAGCCGCCCCGGGGCCGGTGACCGCGACGGTCGCCGCCGCGCGTTCGAGCAGCCTGGCGCCCTCCTCGCAGACCAGCTCGACGTCGATGCCCGCCGGAATCTTCACCCGTGCGGCGTGAAACCAGGTGGCGATCGGGTCCGACCAGGCCTCCACGTGGAAGGTCCACTCGCCGCGGCGGTCCGCGGCCACCTCGGCGCTGTACCGGTCGGTGCCGGGGGCCAGCTCCCGCATCGGCGTCCACGGCCCGCGTTCGCCATCGGGGCCGGTGAGGACCACGTTCGCGGCGACCGCGTCGTGCCCTTCGCGGAACACCGTCGCGGTGACGGCGAACGCTTCGCCGGGCACCGCCTTCGCCGGGCGGGCGCCGTCGAGGACCCGGGGCTGGACGTCGACGACGGGGATGCGTCCGATGCTCATGCGGGATTCATATCCGATTTCGCGCGGTGCACGCGAGACGGCTCGTTGCCGTCTCGCCGGGACGCGGAACCGCCGCGACGGGCGTGCTCCGATCGGGGGGGCGTTCGGGAGTGCACGGCAGCGCGAGGGCCAAGAAGAAACGAGATCGTGTCGCGAACATCGTTGAGCAGCCGCTACTGTCCCGACCATGAGGGCTATCCGACGATTCACCGTCCGTACCGTGCTTCCCGAACCGCTCGCGCCGCTCGCCGAACTCGCGGCGAACCTGCGGTGGTCGTGGCACGCCCCCACCAGGGACCTCTTCGCCGCAGTGGATGCCAAGCAGTGGGAGGCCGTCGGCGGGGACCCGGTGCGCCTGCTCGGCGCGGTGCGGACCGAGCGGCTGGCGATACTGGCTGCGGACGGCCGGTTCACCGCGCGGATCGCCGACGCCGCCGCGAACCTGCGCGCCTACCTGACCGAGCCGAAGTGGTACCAGACGCTGACCGACGCCCCGCGCTCGATCGCGTATTTCTCCCCCGAGTACGGCATCACCGCCGTCCTGCCGCAGTACTCCGGCGGCCTCGGCATCCTGGCCGGCGACCACCTGAAGGCCGCCTCGGACCTCGGCGTGCCGATCATCGGGGTGGGCCTGCTGTACAAGCACGGCTACTTCCGCCAGTCGCTCTCCCGCGACGCCTGGCAGCTGGAGACCTATCCGCTGATCGACCCGGACAACATGCCGCTGACCAAGCTGCGCGAGCCGGACGGCGGCGCGGTGCAGGTGACCATCGGCCTGCCGGACCTGCGGGAGCTGGTGGCGCAGGTGTGGCTGGCGCAGGTCGGCCGGGTGCCGCTGCTGCTGCTCGACACGGACATCGAGGAGAACGCGGACGGCGGTCGTGAGGTCACCGACCGGCTGTACGGCGGCACCAGCGAGCACCGGCTGCACCAGGAGATGCTGCTCGGCATCGGCGGCATCCGCGCCGTGCGCGCCTACTGCCGGATCAGCGGCGTCCCGGAGCCCGAGGTCTACCACACCAACGAGGGCCACGCCGGCTTCCTCGGCGTCGAGCGGATCAGGGAGCTGACCGAGGAGCGCGGCCTGGACTTCGGCACCGCGCTGGCCGCGGTCCGCTCGGGCACGCTGTTCACCACGCACACCCCGGTGCCCGCCGGGATCGACCGGTTCTCGCACGACCTGGTCGCCAAGCACTTCGGCGGCGACAACCAGGCGCCCGGGGTGCGGGTCGAGGAGATCCTCGGCCTCGGCGCGGAGAACTACCCGGGCGGCGACCCGGGCACGTTCAACATGGCGGTGATGGGCCTGCGGCTGGCTCAGCGCGCCAACGGGGTCTCGATACTGCACGGCGCGGTCTCCCGGGAGATGTTCGGCGGGCTGTGGCCCGGCTTCGACTCGCCGGAGGTGCCGATCGCCTCGGTGACCAACGGCGTGCACGCGCAGACCTGGGTGCACCCGGCGGTCTTCGAGCTGGCCGAGCGCGAGCTCGGTCCCGGCGCGCTGGTTGACGAGCCGTTCGCCGCGGTAGACCGGCTCTCCGACAAGGCGATCTGGGAGATCCGCAGCCTGCTGCGCGCGTCGCTGGTCGAGGAGGCGCGGCGCCGGGTCAAGGAGTCCTGGATCGGCCGGGGCGCCTCCGAGGCCGAGCTCGGCTGGACCGCGGACGTGCTCGACCCGGACGTGCTGACCATCGGCTTCGCCCGGCGGGTGCCCTCGTACAAGCGGCTGACCCTCATGCTGCGCGACCGCGAGCGGCTCACCCGGCTGCTGCTGCACCCGGAGCGCCCGATCCAACTGGTGGTCGCGGGCAAGGCGCACCCTGCCGACGAGGGCGGCAAGCGGCTCATCCAGGAGCTGGTGCGGTTCGCCGACGAGCATCACGTGCGCCACCGGATCGTCTTCCTGCCGGACTACGACATGGCGATGGCCCAGTCGCTGCTGCCCGGCTGCGACGTGTGGCTGAACAACCCGCTGCGGCCGCTGGAGGCCTGCGGCACCTCCGGGATG
>NZ_DASYZI010000407.1:0-5997 GCF_035946395.1 Actinocrinis sp. | reverse complement strand
AGCCCGACCTGCGCCACTGCCAGGTGCTGCGCCCTGGTGAAGAAGATGAGGCCGAACGGCATCCACAGGCCACTGCCCAGCGCATCGATCGCGACACCGATCAGATAAAGCCGGGTGCCACGCGGCCGACGGGCCGGTTCTTCGACGGCGTTCTGCCGCCCTGCGCTCTGCGTCCGCATGACGCTACTGGTCCGCTCCTGTGTGGGTCGTGAACGGCCGGTGGCCAAGCCGGAAGCCGTCACCTGCGCCGGATGACAGCCCTAACTGATCCCCCGTCAGCTCATGACCCTACTGGCGATCTCGGTCTCGACGGGTTGTTTTCGACAGCACGTATGCCATGAACTGCTGGCTTCGCGGGCCGCACCGGCCGACGCCGGGAAGTCGGCCAGTCGGGGGTTACCGCTCGGGAGCTGCCGCTCGGGAGGTTTTAAGCTCCGGCGGGGCCAGGTAGCCGCCCCGCCATGACCGAAAAGATCATCCCAGTACCAGGCGACGTACGGCCGCCCCCGCCCCGGCCACCCGACCCTGCGTTCCCGCCTGAACCGGATCCGGTGCCGCCGTTCCCGATTCCCGATCCGATCCCCGATCCGGTCCCCGCACCACCGCCCGGCCCCGCGCCACCGCCCGGCCCGGATCCGGCGCCGGGGCCCTTGCCCTCGTGAGCGCGTCGGGCCAGGCTGCACCCGTGGAAAAGAAATGGTGGACACTCCTGGCGGTCTGCATCGGAACGTTCATGCTCCTGCTGGACGTCACGATCGTGGTCGTCGCGCTGCCCGACATCCAGCGCGACCTGCACGCGACCTTCAGCGACGTGCAGTGGGTGGTCGACGCGTACGCGCTGGCGCTGGCCTCGTTCCTGCTGACCTCGGGCGTGCTGGCGGACCGTTACGGCAGGCGGCGGCTCTTCCTGATCGGCCTGGTCGTCTTCACGCTCGGCTCACTGCTGTGCGGGGTGGCGCAGACGCCGCTGATGCTCACGGCGTCCCGGGCAGGTCAGGGGCTCGGCGGCGCGATCATGTTCGCCAACTCGCTGGCGCTGCTCGGGCACAGCTTCCGCGGCCGTGACCGCGGCATCGCCTTCGGGATCTGGGGCGCGATCACCGGCGTGGCCGTCTCCCTCGGCCCGATCCTCGGCGGCCTGATCACCACCGGGATCAGCTGGCGGGGCATCTTCCTGGTCAACGTGCCCATCGGCGTGGCCGCCGTCGCGGTGACCCGGTGGCGGGTGGACGAGTCGCGCGCCGACCATCCGGGAAAGCCGGACCCGGCCGGCTTCATCCTGCTGACCGCAGGCCTGGTCGGCCTGGTCTACGGCCTGATCAGGGCCGGAGAGAGCAGCTGGGGCGACACCGGCGCAATACTCTCCCTCGTGGTGGGCGGCGCGATGCTGGTCGCCTTCGTCGTGGTTGAGCTCACCGTCGCCGACCCGATGTTCGACCTCACCCTGTTCCGCAAGCCCACCTTCGTCGGCGGCCTGGCCGCGGCCTTCGCGATGAACGGCTCCCTGTTCGCGATGCTGCTGTACCTGGTCCTGTACCTACAGAACGTGCTGGGCTACTCGGCCCTGGCCACCGGCACGCGGCTGCTGGTCTCCAGCGGCGCGATGCTGCTGGCCGCCACGATCGCCGGGCGACTGAGCGAACACGTGCCGGTGCGCTGGCTGATCGGGCCGGGGCTGCTGGCCGTGGGCGTCGGCCTGCTGCTGATGACGAACCTCGACGCGGGCAGCTCGTGGACGCATCTGATCCCCGGCTTCATCGTCTCCGGCCTCGGCGCGGGCTTCGTCAACCCGCCACTGGCCTCCACGGCGATCGGCGTAGTCGAGCCCGCGCGCGCCGGCATGGCCTCCGGGATCAACTCGACCCTGCGCCAAGTCGGGCTCGCCACCAGCATCGCCGCCCTCGGCTCGATCTTCACCACCGAGCTGCACAACCGGCTGACCAACGCACTCGCCGCGACCCCGCAGTTCGCCGGACGTGCCGACCAGATCACCGGCGCGCTGCGGGCGGGCCAGACCGGCGCGGTCTTCGACTCCGTGCCGCCGAGCGCCCGCGCGTCGCTGCAAACGGCGATCGGGTCCAGCTTCACCGGGGCGCTGAACACCCTGCTCATCGTGGCGGCTTGCCTCGCGCTCGCCGGCGGCGTCCTGTCCACGCTGCTCATTCGGAGCAAGGACTTCGTCGCCCGCGGGCCGGAGCCGGCGCGGATGGAGGACGCGGTCAGGAGCTGAGGAGCCGAGCATGCTCTTGCGGACGACACTCAACGGTCGGAGTGCGTACGTTGCGACGATGTCTCGCAGCGACGCGGATGTTGGTCACGTCACAGCGCCATGTCGAGGTTGAAGAGGCTCAGTGATCAGTGCGCGTATCTGACACGCCCGCGAGGAAACGTGCTCTGTCGACGATCGCTCGCTCTATCTCACCCGCCGCGACTATCTGCTCGTCGTCGTCGATTGCCAGAACACTGAAGATCAGTCGGCGACCGTCGGCATTCTGCGTAAGCATCGCGGTGATCTCGATGCCACCGCCCACAGCGGTCGCGCGGCGGTGTTCGACGCGTACCGCGGTGCCGACTGTCGTCCGGCCCGCTTCGAGCAGCGGCTTCGCGACTCGTACAGTCGCCGCCTCCATCCACGCGATCAGGCGTGGCGTTGCCAATACAGGCACGTCGCCGCTTCCCAGCGCGGTCGCTGTATCGGCATCGGTCACCGTATGACGCAACCAGTCTCCTCATGGTCGTGGTCGCTCGATCTGCGGGAGTTTCCCAGGCCGCCCGCGCGGCGTGCGAACGCACAGGATAACGTCGGCTCGTGAACGAGAACGAGGTGCCGGACGCCGCTCCCGGTAGTGAGCAGCCAGACCAGGCAGACCAGTTCGTCGCCGAACTGATCCTTGGGCTCGAACGGGCCGCCGACGGCGAGTCCGACCCGGAGATCAAGTCGCGGCTGCGCGGCGCGGCGGCGATCCTCGACACGATCGGGCGGCACGTCACCACGGAGATCGCCGCCAAGATCATCGTTCGAGCGATGGACCTGTAGACGCGCCTGCGGCGAGTCATCCCCGGGGCGCTCAGTCTTGCCGGCATCGGAGAGTTTGGTGGTCCATGGTCTGGATGAGGGTGGCGGGGTCGGGTATGCCGTCGGTGGTGTCGTCGTAGCCGGTGGGGAACGTTTTGCCGGCGCCGTCGATGCCGCTGATGGTGATCAGTTGTTGCATGGGGTCTCCGTTGACGTCGAAGCTGATCATCCCGGTGGCGCCGTGCATGGCTCGTTGCCCGCAGGTGGTGCGGATCTGGCGGCTGATGTTCTCGCGCATGATCTGACCGCCGATGGTGATGCCGGCGCCGGAGGTGGTGGTGTTGACGGCTGCGGCGCTCTGGCCGAGTAGCCAGGCGGCGTTGAAGGCCGTGTACAGGTGGCCGGTGGCGGTGTTGGGCCCCAGGACACGGGGGTAGCTGTGGGCGAACGGGTCGAAGTAGTAGGGGGCACCGGACTGCGGCGGTGTGGGGAAGCCGAAGTCGGCGAAGTAGATCTTCCGGTTGTCGGTGTCGCCGATGGTGGCGGGTGCGGGGTTGGCGACGAGGTTGGACAGGTCGTCGCTGCCGATCACGGGAACGGTGGGCGGGTAGCCCCAGTGGTCGAGTGCCAGGAGGACGTATTGCAGGTCCCGGGCACGTCCGCTGAAGACGATGGCGTCGTAGCTGTGTGCTGCGAATGCGCCGCAGGCGCCGGGAGCGGTCTGTAGCTGGGTGCTGACGTCGTCGGTGGTTTTGTCGGCGTCGTAGGTGGTGGTGGGGATCGCGCGGCCCTGGGTGTCATTCCAGTGCGCACGTAGGTCGGCGGTCCAGTTGGTGGTGAAGGTGTCGGTGCCGGTGACCGAGCCGATCAGGCAGGGGTTGTGGGCGTGTAGGTCGTCGGTGAGGAAGGCGACGATGCGTGCGGTCTCCCGGTTGTTGGTGGCTGCCAGGCGCACCAGGTCGTCGAAGGGCCTGCCCTGGTTGTCCGGGGCGATGGTGATGGCGTCGGCGGAGGCGGCGGAAACCACGATCGGTATGTGGTGTGCGCTGAGGATCTGCTCGGCGTCCAGGGTGTCCTTGCGGCTTTGGTAGAGCCCGAGCACCGCGGCGAACTGCGGGTCGTGGTCGGCCAGATCGCTTTCGCGTTGCGCCAGTTCGCCGGCGTACTGGTAGGAGTCGCCGGCGTTGGCGATCAGGATGCGTAGTTTGGGTTCGTGGCCTTCGGTGTTGTTGTACTGGCACTGGGCCATCAGCGCCCCGCGTAGCTCGGTGTAGGCGGCGGTGACGTTCTCCGAGGTGCGCGTGGCGCCGTCCGGGGGGATGCCGGTGCCCGAATCGGGGTAACAGCCGGGCCCGCCGCGCTGGAGGGCCGGTGCGGGGTCCGCGGCGCAGCCGGTGCCCGAGTCGGTGAGCGTGACGTTCAGCGCGATGTCAATGTGCGGGCTTCTCATGGTGAGGTCGTTCTGCTGGTACAGGGCGGCCAGCAGGCTCAGGACGATCGGGTTTTTCGAGCCGAAGGCGAAGCGCCCGTCGGTGACCCCGATGCACTGCCCGTCGATCTCGCCCGGGGTGTTGCGAGTTTGCCGGGACCACTCCGTCAGGTCCACGGAGGCGGGCGGCGCGGCACCGACGGAGCGGGCCAGCAGCGTTCCCCCGATGGCCACGGCGGCGGCCACGAGCAGCATCGCCATGGCGAGCACAAGGAAGCGGCGTGGCTTGTGGCGCCGGACCGGATCGGGCGCGACGACGGGCACCGGCGCGGCTGGTTCGCTGATCGGGGCGGGCAGGTTCTGGGGAGTCGCCTCGATGCGTGCCCAGGCCTTCTTCCAGCCCTCGCGCTGCTGTGCGCTGTATCCAAGGGCCAGCAGCAACTGCGGCAGGGTGCCCAGACCCTGGCTATCGACCCAGATCCTCGGCATGACGCCCTTGGTGACCAGGTCCTGGAAGGTGTTCTCCTTGCGGGGTGCAAAGCGCTCCGCCCTGGTGGCGTGTGCATCCTCAAGCCGCTTGACCACTGCACGGTAGGTAAGACCGCTCTCCCGGAAGCACTGACGTACCGCGGCCATGTACGCCTCGCGCGTCGTCAACGCGTCCAAGCCTGGCATGGCCGGGCCGCCGACCTGCTCACCGCCGCCCGTCACCATTGCGGCTCTGTGACGGTGATCGACCGATCGGCCGGCGTGCGGTTCGTGCACTTTGTCGCGTGGCGGGCGCCACGCAGCGCACCAGGTCTCTGATGTGGAGAGGGCATGAGGTACCTGCCTAAGTTGCCGGCCCGTGATGTCGTTATTGCGAGATACTGCCCACCGGGATGGTAGCCAGTCCACTGATTCCGGTCCCGTCCGGTGCACCGGACCGGACCGGTGCGCGCCGGAAAGCGCCGGTTCGCTTGCCTGAGGCCCGCCCCGCCCCTGTACTGGAACCAAGGTGATCGCAAATCACCCGGGTCCTTTCCGTCCGATGGGGGCACCACACCGGTGACTCGGACAGGACCCGCCGGGGGGCGCGGCAGGCCTTGGCAGTGGTGCAAACCCACCACTGCCGGGGTCTGTACCGCACGACTTCTCTTCGAGCGATGCGCGGGTCGTAGAAGAACAGTCCCCCACGCCGTCACGGGGCCTCCAACGGTCGCGGCAACCGAATTTCCACGCTCGAATCGCTCGCCTCAGCGCCCTGCCGCGACTTGACACGGGGTCAGGGAACGACTCTCTGGAAGGAACGGATACACGTGAAGTTCAAGCGCACGTCGGCCGCCATCGCGCTCGCCGCGTCGGTCGCCACCGTCGTCGTCGCCGCCGGACCGGCCTCCGCCGCCGAATCCTGCCCGGCAGGCCAGGTCTGCCTGTACTACAACTCCAACGAGCTCGGCTCGTACGAGCACTGGTCGACGCCCGGCGAATACGATCTGGAGTACTACACGTTCAGCAACTGGGGCAACGGCTCCGGTTACGGCCAGACCGTGTACAACAACGCGGCCTCCGT
>NZ_DASYZI010000406.1:0-2268 GCF_035946395.1 Actinocrinis sp. | reverse complement strand
CCGGTAGGTCAGGCGGTGGATGAGCCACGGATAGCCGTGGTACGCGAAGATGACCGGCTTGTCCGTGGTGAACAAGGAGTCGAATTCACGGTCGGATAGGCCGTGCGGGTGCTCGGTGTCGGGCTGAAGCCGCATCAGGTCGACCACGTTGACCACGCGGATCTTCAGCTCCGGAAAGGCCTCGCGCAGGATCGCGGTCGCCGCGAGCGTTTCGAGCGTCGGCACGTCGCCAGCGCACGCCATGACCAGATCGGGTTCGGAGCCGGCGTCGGTGCAGGCCCAGTCCCAGATGCCGATGCCGCGCGTGCAGTGCGCGATCGCCTCGTCCATGGACAGCCAGTTGTGGGCGGGCTGCTTGCCGGCGACGATCACGTTGACGTAGTGCTTGCTGCGCAGCACATGGTCGCCGACCGAGAGCAGGGTATTGGCGTCCGGCGGCAGGTAGACGCGCACGACCTCGGCCTTCTTGTTCACCACGTGATCGATGAAGCCGGGGTCCTGGTGGGACAGGCCGTTGTGGTCCTGGCGCCACACGTGCGAGGTCAGCAGGTAGTTCAGGGATGCGATCGGGCGGCGCCAGGGCAGCGTGCGGGTGGTCTTGAGCCACTTGGCATGCTGGTTGAACATCGAGTCCACGATGTGGATGAACGCCTCGTAGCAGTCGAACAGACCATGACGGCCGGTGAGCAGGTAGCCCTCCAGCCAGCCCTGGCACAGGTGCTCGGACAGGACCTCCATCACCCGGCCGTCGGGGGCCAGGCCCGCGTCGTCGTCAGGGTCGGTGTCCGCGAGCCAGGTGCGGCCAGTGGTCTCCAGGAGCGCACCGAGCCGATTGGACGCGGTCTCGTCCGGGCCGAAGACGCGGAAGTTCGCATGCTGACGGTTCAGCGCCATCACGTCGCGCAGGAAGCCGCCGAGCACGCGAGTGGCCTCGCTGAGGCTGGTGCCGTGCTCCTTGACGACGACGGCGTAGTCGCGGAAGTCCGGCAGGTCGAGCTCGCGCAGCAGCAGTCCGCCGTTGGCGTGCGGGTTCGCACTCATCCGGCGCACGCCACCCGGCGCGAGCGTGGCCAGTTCCGGGCGCAGCCGACCGTCCGCGTCGAAGAGTTCCGACGGACGGTACGAAGCGAGCCAGTCCTGGAGTTGGGCGAGGTGCGCGGGATTGTCGCGTGTTTCGCTCAGCGGTACCTGGTGCGAGCGCCAACTGCCCTCGGTGCGCTTGCCGTCCACACTCTTCGGGCCGGTCCAGCCCTTTGGCGAACGCAAGATGATCATCGGCCAGGCAGGACGGGCGACCAGGGCCGAGTCGGCGGCAGCACTGGTGCGCGCGCGGGCGATGGACTGGATGGTTGCGATCTGGTCGATAGCATCATCGAGGGCTGCCGCCATCGCCTGGTGCGCGGCGGCGTGATCGTCCGGGTCGACGATCTCAACAGTGATCGGACGGTATCCGTAGCCTTCGAGCAACTTGTCCAGCTCCTCGCGAGGGATACGGGACAGGACGGTCGGGTTCGCGATCTTGAAGCCGTTGAGCTGGAGGATCGGCAGCACTGCGCCGTCGGTGGCCGGGTTGAGGAACTTGTTCGAGTGCCAGGACGCAGCCAGCGGTCCGGTCTCCGCTTCGCCGTCGCCGACCACGCAGGCGACCAGCAGGTCCGGGTTGTCGAACGCGGCGCCGTACGCGTGCGCGAGCGCGTACCCGAGTTCGCCGCCCTCGTGGATGGAACCCGGGGTCTCGGGCGCGACGTGGCTTGGGATGCCGCCGGGGAACGAGAACTGCTTGAACAGGCGGCGCAATCCGGCCTCGTCCTGGCCAATGTGCTGGTAGACCTCGCTATACGTGCCTTCTAGGTATGCGTTGGCGACCAGGGCGGGGCCACCGTGCCCGGGACCCGCGATGTAGATCGCGTCCAGATCGTGGGCGAGGATCTGCCGGTTCAGGTGCGCGTAAATGAAGTTCAGCCCGGGTGTGGTGCCCCAGTGGCCCAGCAGCCGCGGCTTGATGTGTTCGGGGCGCAAAGGTTCGCGCAGCAGCGGATTGTCGAGCAGGTAGATCTGCCCGACCGACAGATAGTTGGCGGCGCGCCAATAGGTGTCGATGAGTTCCACTTCGCCGGAGGTGAGCGGGCCGGTGGCAGTGACGGGCATCTCGCGGGCCTCTCCCGTGCGGATGGTCTGTTGTTCGTATCAGCACCCAGGTTCCGCCTCGGTCCGATCCCGGGCACGGGCCGTTGGTCCCGAACAGTGCGGGCCCGACGGTCCTGGGGG
>NZ_DASYZI010000405.1:0-3413 GCF_035946395.1 Actinocrinis sp. | reverse complement strand
AGCGAACGGCATCGGGGGGACCGGCAGCGACGGGGTGATGGACTGGACGGTCTCGGCCCAGGTCCGGATCGCGTCGGTGACGGCCTCCTGGCTCTTGCGGATGGTGTCCAGGATCTGGTCCTGGAGCTCCTTGCTGGCGGTGCGGGCGTCGGTCATCTGAATCTCCTCCTCGACGGTTGTCTGTGCTCAGTATATCAAGCATAGTGGATGGTTTGTCAAGCGGAACTCGGGCGGGCGGCGGGCGGGTAGGAGCGGCGTCAGCCGCGGACGTAGTCGCCCGGCGCCTCGCCGAGCGCGGGATAGCGCTTGCTGCCCATCGGCGGCGGCGGGCCGAGGCGCCCGGCGCGCGTGTCTGCCCAGGCGGTCCAGTCCTCCCACCACGAGCCGCTGTGCCTCAGCGCGGCCTCCCGCCACTGCGCGGGGGACTCTGGGTAGTGCTCGCCCACCTGGTACCAGGACTTCGGCCCCGGCGGGTTGACGATGCCGGCGATGTGACCGCCGCTGGACAGCACGTACCGGACGCTCCCGCCGAGGAGGCTTGTCGCCTTGTACGACGACGGCCACGGCACGATGTGGTCGTTCACGGCGCCGACGAGGTAGGCGTCGCTCTTGACGTCGGCCAGCGACAGCAGCGTCCCGGCGAGTTCCATCTCGCCGCGAGCGAGCTCGTTCTGCGCGTACAGCGACCGGAGATAAAACGAGTGCATGGCCGCCGGCAGACGGGTACTGTCCGCGTTCCAGGCGAGAATGTCGAAGGCAGGCGGGCTCTGGCCCATCAGCCAGTTCGACACCACATAGCTGAAGATCAGGTCGTTCGCCCGAAGCACGTCGAACGTTACGGCCATCTTGGAGCCTTCCATGACGCCGGTGCGCGCCATTTCCTTCTCCAGCCGGGAGATGGTCTCCTCGTCGGCAAAGGCGCCCAGCACGCCCGGCTCGCTGTAGTCCAGCAGCGTGTTGAGCAGGGTGACCGAGCCGACCCGGTTGTCGCCGGTTTCGGCGAGGTAGGCAGCGAGCATCGCGGTCAGCGCGCCGCCGAGGCAGAGCCCGACGATGTCGATCACGGGCGAGCCGGTGATCTCGGAGATCACGTCGAGCGCGGTGCTCGGGCCGTGGATGAGGTAATCGTCCAGCGTCACGCCGCTCATCGCGGCGTCCGGGTTGCGGTAGGAGATCGCGAAGACGGTGCGCTGGTGCTGAACGGCCCACTCAATAAAGCTTCTTCCGGGAGCGAGGTCCATGACGTAGTACTTGTTGATCCACGGCGGGCTGGGCAGCAGCGGGACGCCGCGCACCTGGCTGGTCTGGGGCGCGTACTGGATCAGCTCTATCAGGTCGTTGCGGAAGACGACCTTCCCCGGGGTGGCCGCGAGGTTCCGGCCGAGCTCGAACGGCGCCGTGTCGACCTGGCGCGGGCGCCCTCCGTTCCAGGCTAGGTCGTCCAGGAAGTTGCGGGCCCCCGCGAGCACGCTGGCGCCGCCGGTCTCGAACGCCCGCTTGACCGCAGCCGGGTTGGTGGCCAGGAAGTTTGTCGGGGCCAGCGCGTCGAACGCGAAACCCACGGCGAGCTTCGCCTTCTCGTCCGTCACCGGGTCGCCGCGGCCCGCCGCGAGCAGGTCCTCCCCCAGCCGCCGGGCGGCCAGGTAGCCCTGCCGCAGGGCGAAGTAGCCGGGGTTGCCGTCCCACGAGGGGTCGGCGAACCGCCGGTCCCGGGGGTCGGCAGGCACCGGCGGCGCCATCTGCGACCCGAGCCACCGGGCGGCCGCGGCCGGCCCGACCTTCGCCAGGGCGGTACCGAACCGGGCCCAGGCCCCGGCGACCTCGGCCGGACGCAGGGCGGCACGGCCGAGCACCGAAAGCACCGACTCGCCGAAGTCGGCGGGGTCGAGCCGGGCCATGAGGCCGGCCTCCGGGGCGAGCGCCTCGCACGCATCCGCCCCGGCCTGCCAGGCCGCTTCCCACGGTGCCGCTTCCCGCGGCCGCGCTACGCCGCTCATGCTGTGCCTCCCGCTCGCCTCCGGGACACCGCGTGGCACCCTCTTCCCTCGCCGCTCGTCCCTCGCTCCTCAATCCAGGCGTTGCCGCACCCGCTCAGCTCACTCACGCCCTCTCGAAGATCGCGGCGATGCCCTGCCCGCCGCCGATGCACATCGTGACCAGCGCGTACCTGCCGCCGGTCCGGCGCAGCTCGTACAGCGCCTTGACGGCGAGGATCGCGCCGGTGGCACCGATCGGGTGCCCGAGCGAGACGCCGCTGCCGTTCGGGTTGGTCCGGTCCGGGGGCAGGCCGAGCTCGCGGACGACCGCCAGCGCCTGTGCTGCGAAGGCCTCGTTCACCTCGAACAGGTCGATGTCGTCGATCTTCATTCCGGCCCGGTCGAGGACCTTGCGCACCGCGGGCACCGGGCCCATGCCCATGATCCGCGGCTCGACTCCGGCGTGGGCGTAAGCGACGAGCCGCCCGAGCGGGCTGTGGCCATGGCGCTCGGCGAAGTCACCGTCGGCCAGCACGACCGCGGCAGCCGCGTCGTTGACCCCCGACGCGTTGCCCGCGGTGACCGTGCCGTCCTTGGCGAACGCCGGCCGCAGGCGCGCCAGATCGTCGGTGGTCACGCCGGGCCGGATGTGCTCGTCGGTGTCGACGGTCACGGTGCCCTTCTTCCCCGGCACTTCCACCGGCGTGATCTGCTCCGTGAAGTACCCGGCGTCGGCCGCGGCCGCGGCGCGCCGGTGGCTCTCCGCGGCGAGCTCGTCCTGGTCCGCCCGGGACACGCCGTAGTCGGCGGCGACGTTCTCGGCCGTCACCCCCATGTGGCAGGCATCGAACGGGTCGGTGAGCGCGCCGACCATGGCGTCGACGACCACGCCGTCCTGCATCCGCTGTCCCCACCGCATGCCCGGCAGCCAGTACTGTCCCCGGCTCATCGACTCGGCCCCGCCGGCCACCGCGACGTCGCAGTCGCCGAGCCGGATCGCCTGGGCCGCGGACACGATCGCCTGCAGGCCGCTGCCGCACAGCCGGTTCAGCGTGAACGCTGGCGTCTCGACCGGCAGGCCGCCGTTGACCGCGGCGACCCGGCCCAGGTACATGTCCCGCACCTCGGTGTGGATCACGTTGCCGAACACCGCGTGACCGACATCGGTAGGCTCCACGCCCGCCCGGCTGACCGCCTCGCGTACCACGGTCGCGGCGAGATCGCAGGGCGGGACCGCGGCGAGACCGCCGCCGTACTTGCCGATCGCGGTCCTCGTGGCCGACAGGACCAGGACGTCCCGGTGGTCTTCCATGACTCCTCCAGTCACTCGTCGAACGTCACATGTCCAGGCCGCCGTTGACGGCCCAGATCTGCCCGGTGATGTACGCGGACTCGTCGGCCGCGAGGAAGCCCACGACCCGGGCTATCTCCTCCGGC
>NZ_DASYZI010000404.1:0-3751 GCF_035946395.1 Actinocrinis sp. | reverse complement strand
AGGGCGGCGCGGGTCTCCTGCGGGCAACCGTCGTCGAGCACGACGATGTCCAGGTGGTCGACCCCGCGTTGCGCCAGCGCCGCGCGCACGGCGGCGACCGTCGGATCGGGCTCGTGCCGTACCGGGATGAGGACCGAGACGAGTTCGTCCGCTTCCGGCGGCAACGCGGAGGTGGGGTGCAGATGGCCTGCGGGACCGATGCCGGTCGCTCCGGCTCGTTTCAGCGCGGCATGGCACAGCACTGCGGCGGCGGTGGCTGCAACAGCAGCGGTCACACCGGCCGCGGCGATCGCCCACGGCGCAGCCGTGCGGCGGAGTGGCGATCGGCCCGGCAAGCCTGGGATTCCGAGCCCTGACGTCGATCGCCCCGCGCGGTCGGTTGACGTGAGGCGGCTCGACGCTTGGTGGGTTGACCCGCGAGCCAAACCGGCGGACGTGCCGGATGGACCTGAGATCAGCAGACCGTGGTACGGCGCAATGCGGGTCACGTAGGGAGCATTACCCCGAAACGCGCGCGCTGCCGGATGAAGCACTCCATCCGGATGAAGTGAGGATGAATAAACCGTGCGTACTCATGATTTTCACCGCACACGATGCGCCGATCGAGTGACGCACGTATCCCGCGTGCCGAACCGCGTCCCCGTGCGCGCACACGAATCGCCGGGATGGTTCGAACCCGGATTCGAGCACACGTTCGAGCTGTACGCATGCCTGATTGCGACGTCACCGGCAAATGACAATCAGTTCCCTGCGACGAAGTCTCGTGGTCGGCGACGCCGTTGGAATTCTGCGATAAGAGCTGATTAGCGCGGAGCCTGACGGCTGGTCGGTCGCTGTGGCGAGCGGCCGCAGGGGCGTTCCACCGATACGTTCGAACGGGCCATCCGGCCGCCGAAATGATCATCTGACAGTGGCGATGCGGACGCGTCCGGTAAGCCCGTGGCATTACTGTGACGGTGAGTAACGGGTGACGGGCAGGGTCCGAGCGCGCACCCCCACGACGCGCGCGCGGACCCCGCCGCACCCCCTCGGGCGTCGCCGCCACCGCTCTCCCCTGCGGTGTCGGCGACGCCTACGTCCCCTCCCTGCACCCCACCCGGGTTGATCGGACGAGCGGAAGAATCCGCATCCGTCCGATCCACCCAGTAGGACCAGCCGAACTAGGCAATGGTTGTGGACGCAGTTGGTCACGGTTCGGTAAATTCCGTGGCCGCGACCGCATGATTTTTCCACTGCGGATCGGGTTTCATATGCTCTCGCGGGCACAGCGCCATGGGAAGAGCACAACGTGTAATCAGTCTCGAATTGATCGCCGACGTCTGTACGACGCCGTGCCTTCACCGGAGAGCCGAACGCACGTCGGCGTCGGTCGGCGGCGCGTTCGAGAGCGGTGCTCGAATCCGGGGATCGGACACGCGTTCGTAGTTCAGCCTACGACGCATCGCCCGCGCAGGCGAGACCCGGTGGTCAAGGCGTTCCTGTCACGTGAGCCTAGAGCCTGCGAACTGCGGCTATCGGTCAGGCATGCACTTTGCATGTCACTGGATCGAGCGAATATTCGAGATTCTGGTGGCCGGTGACCGCCGGTCGGGGTAGGGTGGTCTCTGTTCGAACAAAGATTCGAACAGGCGTCGCCACCGTCCGCAGGGGGCGTCACCACGCTCTCGCCCGCGTCGCACCGGGCTTGTCACCACTGCTGGGAGCGTTGGGAGGCACCGGGGAAGCCTGCGGCCGGTGGTGACGTCGCCCTGGGAAACCGGGAAACGGAGGGAGTCGCGCCGCCGCGTCGAGACCGGTGGCGCGACGCCTCTCCCGACCCGCTCCGAGGGACGCGCCAGCGGTGGTTCACCGCACCACTTGGGCCCGAGCACTCTGACGGTAGGGGAGCCATGACGATCGCGATGCCTGAACACGTCGATGCCGAGCCCTGCGATGTCCTTCGTGGCGGTGATGGACCGGTGTACTTCCTGCTGGGCGGTCAGCTCTACGTCGTGCACGAGATCCTCGGCCGATGGATCGAACCGGACGTCGAGCCGCGCCGAGCGGCCTCGCGCCGCGTGCCCGCTCCCCGTGACACCGGGAGTCGGCAGCGTGCGCGGGGCGAGGCCGCAGAGGATGAGGAGAACGAGGAGAGCGAGCCGCCGCAGGTCGAGCACTGGCTCGTCGTCGCCTCGGTGGGCCGTTTCGGTACCCCTGCGGTCTTCCGGCTCCAGCGCCGTCCCGCGCCGCCCACCAACGGACCAGACACCTGGACGGCGCGAGCCGAGAAGCGGTGAGAACGAGCCGCGCGAACAACGAATGCCGAACGACAAAGGGCGTAGCTCGGGTTGAGCGGCTGGCCGATACGGCGCACGTCACGCGTGTGACGCAGCAGTGCTGAGCTGGAGCATTGGCCCCTCCACCGGCCAGGTAGAGAATCGGTCACTCAGTCGGCCACACGCATCGACAAATAGCATGGTCATCCCGGCGGACACGCGATTCGTCTACGCGGGAGGGCAAGTCCCCCACGCGTGCGGTGGACTTCGGCCTGACTGGCTATGGCGATGAGAACTGTCCGTTCTCGTTGAAGATCATTCCGATTTCAATGAACCCAGTCCGCCCAGGTCAGCACCGCGCCATGCGGCGCACAGGCGGACAGTGCCGTCCGCGAGCGCTGCGACCGTCTCGCCGTTCGATTGCGTGGACGCAGATCGGCACGCTGCGCGGACAGACTTCCCAGACATCTGGGCTGACTCCGATGAGAACGGGCAAGAACGAACGACGAGTGTCGGCCGATTTGGACGACGGTCGATGGGACGCACGTCACTTGGCGTTGTCGAGTTCCGGCGATGGCATGCCCCGAGCTGGCAGGCCGGAGAGTGCCGTCGGCGTTCGCCAACGCCGACTTAGCGGTTTGCGGGGTGTTGTTCGTCTTCAGCGACATTCGCCGTCGTCACTTGTCGTCACTCATCGACACGGCCAGCCTGACACGGACTGTGCCAGGATGCGGCCTCAGTCGCTCGGGCGATAATCGTCGTGACCGGTTGATACGCAACCTTTGGACGGTGGGCGTCGGTCAGCCCAGCACGTGAAGTGTCAGTGTGTGAAGTGCCGGTGCGTGAGGTGTCAGGGGCGCAGCCTCAACCCCTGTGGCGATATCGCGAAACCTGCTGTAGCAAAGGCAGCCGCGACCGGTGTCGGCGCGGTATTCGAACCGGCGGCCAGTACCGGAATCCCGTCCGTGGTGACCACCGTCAGCGCGCCCACCCGGCCATCGTGTACCGCGGCGGCGACTGCCTGCGCGGCGCCGGTCAGCAGTTCCGGCGAATCGGTCCACGACAGCACGGTGCGCCCGCCGCGCTCGACGTACAGCACGAGTTCGCCGTCGACCAGCGCGACCAGTGCCCCCGCCTTGCGGCCGGGCTTGTGTCCCTGCCCGGCTGCGGCGTTGAGCGTCGCGGTCACACTCGCGGACGGTCCGGCGGACGTAGTTGCGGTCGTAGTCGTAGTCGTAGTTGCGGTCGCGATTCTGCTCGCTCCTGTTGTTGCTGTCCCGTGTGGCAGCGGACGGTCTGGCCACGGGATGGCCGCTCCGTACGGATTCGCCGGGTCGGCCGCGGCGAGCAGCAGTGTCGTCGGCGTGCGGCCGCCTGCGCGACTGCTCGTGCGGCCGGCTTCACCAGGCTCGCCCGCCTCGCCGGACAGCGCGCGGAGCCGGTCGACCGCCCCGTCCGCGGCGAACTGCGCGGCGCCGAGACCCTCGACGAAGTAG
>NZ_DASYZI010000403.1:0-10806 GCF_035946395.1 Actinocrinis sp. | reverse complement strand
CGCGTCGGGGCTGCCGGTGTGCACGTAGTTGTACAGCGTCTGGTGGTCCATCTTGCTGTAGTCGGTCATCTCTCCCCCTCGCTATGCCGCGCCGACTGATGTCGATGTCGTTGTCGTGTTCGTGCCCGTGCTCGGCGGTGGTGCATACGTCGGGCCGCCGTCCTGTGTGCTCTGCGTGGGCTGGGGGCTCGGCGTGGTCGGAGACGTCGTGGTCGGCGTGCTCTGGCCCTGCGGGTAGGTCGTTGTGGTCGTCGGCGTGTCGCCGTACTGAAGCAGGATCGCGTTGAACTTCGAGGTGATTTCCTGCTCGGTCTGCTTGTACTTGTCCGCGTTGGCGCCGACGATGTTGATCATCGTATTGACCAACTGGGTGACTTCGTTGAACGCGCTGATGAGGTCCTGCTTGGTCTGCTCGTAGGCGGAGGCGAAGGACTTCGCCTCGGGGAAGTCACCGAACATGCCGGAGCCGTCACTCATGATCATGACGGAATTGTCCTGCTCAAGGCCCTGGAGAATCACGGTGAGCTTCTGCTGGAACTGCTCCAGCGATTCGATCTGCACCGCGTACATCGCGCCCCCGCCGCCACCAGCGTCGAGCATGGCGTCACCCCGCTTCCCGATCCCGTCTGCCGTTCACCGGTCCCGTGTGCGTCCTGATCCTGTCCTGTCCTGACCTAGCCTCGCCTGATCCTGTCCTGCCGGGCGCCGGCTTGGCGTCGCGCGCATATCAGGGCTATAGGGCTATCTGGACGCACTTCTCAGGGAACTCTAGCGAAAAACGGCGCCGCGCAGGAGATTGCGCGGCGCCGTTCGGGAGTCTTTCGGGCCGGTCGGGGCTTTGCGCGGGTGTGCGGATGTGGGGTGTATGGATGTCTGGGCTTTGGACGTCCTGATTGTGCGTCAGGCCTTGCTTGGGTTAGGCACCCATGGCGTGCACGCCGCCGTCTACGTGGACGACCTCGCCGGTGGTCTTCGGGAACCAGTCGGACAGGAGGGCGATCACGCCTCGGGCGGCCGGCTCGGGGTCCTTCATGTCCCAGCCGATCGGGGCGCGGGTGTCCCAGACTCCTTCGAAGGCCTCGAAGCCGGGGATGGAGTTCGCCGCCATGGTCTTGACCGGGCCGGCCGAGATCAGGTTGCTGCGGATGCCCTTCGGGCCGAGGTCGCGGGCCAGGTAGCGGCTGGTGGATTCGAGGGCCGCCTTGGCCACGCCCATCCAGTCGTAGCCGGGCCAGGCCACCTGGGCGTCGAAGTCCAGGCCGACGATGGCGCCGCCGCGCTCGCCGAACAGCGGGGCGGTGGCGATGGCGAGGGACTTGTAGGAGAACGCCGAGACGTGCACCGCGGTGGCGACCGAGTCCCAGGGGGTGCTGAGGAAGTTGCCGCCGAGCGCGTCGGGCGGGCCGAAGGCGATGGAGTGCACGACGCCATCCAGGCCGTCGACGTGCTCACGGATCCGGTCCGGCAGCGCGGCGAGGTGCTCTTGGTTGGTGACGTCCAGCTCGATGACCGGAGCCGGCTTGGGCAGGTGTGCGGCGACGCGGTTGACCAGCGACAGCCTGCCGAAGCCGGTCAGCACGACCTGCGCGCCCTCCTCCTGGGCCAGCCGGGCGACGCTGAACGCGATCGAGGCGTCGGTGATGACGCCGGTGATGAGGACGCGCTTGCCGTCCAGGATTCCCATCTGGCTAGTGCCCCATTCCCAGACCGCCGTCAACCGGGATGACGGCTCCGTTGATGTACCCCGCATCGGGCGAGGCCAAGAATTTCACCACGCCGGCGATCTCGTCCACGGTGGCGTAGCGGGCCATCGGCACCTGGGCGACGATCTCCTTCTTGCGCTCCTCACCGAGCACCGCGGTCATCTCGGTGTCGACGAAGCCGGGGGCGACGACGTTCGCGGTGATCGCGCGCGAGCCGAGTTCGCGGGCCAGCGAGCGGGCCATCCCGACCAGGCCCGCCTTGGACGCGGCGTAGTTGACCTGGCCCGCCGATCCCATCAGGCCGACCACGGAGGAGATGAAGATGATCCGGCCGCGCCGCAGCCGCAGCATGCCCTTCGCGGCGAGCTTGGCGACCCGGAAGGAGCCCTTGAGGTTGGTGTCGACGACGGCGTCGAACTCCTCGTCGCTCATCCGCAGGATCAGCGTGTCGCGGGTGATGCCCGCGTTGGCCACCAGGATCTCGACCGGCCCGTGCGCGGCGGCGACCTCCTGGAAGGCGCGCTCGACGTCCTCGGGCACGGTGATGTCGCACCGGACCGCGAGGAACGAGCCGTCGCCCTTGACCGGCACGACCGGCGGCTCGCCGGAGCGGTAGGTGATGGCGACCTTGTCGCCCTGCTCGGCGAAGGCCCGCGCGGTGGCGAGACCGATCCCCCGGTTGCCTCCGGTGATGAGCACTGATCGGGGCGCGTTGTTCTCGGCCACGCGGTACGTCCTTCCATCGTCGCGAAGACGGCTGATCCCGCAGCGAACGCTATCGGTTTCTCACGCCGTGCCCTGCCTGTGGGGGACTACAAAAGCGCTGGGACAGCCTCGTGGAGTTCAGCTAGGTTCAGGCACATGCCAGAACACGGTGTGAATCAGGTCGCGCCCGGCCCGCCCGGAGGGGACTTGTCGAGGGTCGATCCCTCGTTCCTCGCGCTGCCGCTGCGAGAGATGGCGCGGGCAGCGCTGGACCGGGCGCGAGAGCTTGGCGCCCAGCATGCCGACTTCCGCTCGGAGCGCATCCGCGAGCAGATGATCCGACTACGCGACGGACAGCTCGACGGAGTGAACGACGGCGCGGAGGCTGGGATCTCGGTCCGGGTCGTGCACGCGGGCAGCTGGGGCTTCGCGGCCGGCGTGGTGCAGACGCCGGAGGCGGCGGCGCGGCTGGCCGAGCAGGCGGTGGCGGTCGCGCGGGTGTCCCAGCCGGTGAACTTCGAGCCGGTCGTGCTCGCGGCTGAGCCCTCGTACGGCGAGCGGGTGTGGGTGTCGTCTTATCGGATCGATCCGTTCGAGGTGCCGGACACCGAGAAGATCGCGGTGCTCACCGAGTGGTCGCAGCGGCTGCTGGACGCCGACGGAGTCGACCACGTGGACGCTTTCGTCCAAGCCGTCAAGGAGAACAAGTTCTACGCGGACACGAACGGCACGACGACCATTCAGCAGCGGGTGCGCGTGTATCCCGGGCTGGAGGCGGTCACGGTCGACGCCGAGGGGAAGTACGGCGCACTGGGCGCCTTCGACTCGATGAGCACGGTGGCGCCGCCGGTCGGGCGCGGCTGGGAGTACGTGACCGGCGCGGCGGACGAGGCATGGGACTGGGACGGCGAACTGGCGCGGCTTCCGGAGTTGCTGGCGCAGAAGCTGGCTGCGCCGTCGGTGGAGCCGGGTGAATATGATCTTGTGATTGATCCGACGAACCTGTGGCTGACGATCCACGAGTCGATCGGGCACGCGACGGAGCTGGACCGGGCCCTGGGGTACGAGGCCGCGTACGCGGGCACATCGTTTGCGACGCTGGACCAGCTGGGCACGCTCAAGTACGGCTCCGCCGTGATGAACATCACCGGTGACCGGGTCGTCGAGCACGGGCTGGCGACGGTGGGTTTCGACGACGAGGGTGTGCAGACGCAGCGCTGGGACATCGTCAGCGGCGGCGTTCTGGTGGGTTATCAGCTCGACCGGCGGATCGCGCAGCTCAAGGGGCTGCACGGCGGCCGGTCGAACGGCTGCGCGTTCGCGGACTCGCCGGGGCACGTACCGATCCAGCGGATGGCGAACGTCTCGCTGCAACCGGCGCCCGACGGGCCGTCGACCGAGGAGCTGATCGCGCGGGTCGAACGGGGTCTGTACATCGTCGGCGACAAGTCCTGGTCGATCGACATGCAGCGGTACAACTTCCAGTTCACCGGGCAGCGCGCGTTCCTGATCGAGAACGGCCGGCTGGCCGGGCAGGTGCGCGACTTCGCGTATCAGGCCACGACGACGGATTTCTGGGGCTCGATGGAGGCGGTGGGCGGGCCGCAGACGTATCGGTTGTGCGGTGCGTTCAACTGCGGCAAGGGGCAGCCCGGGCAGATCGCGCCGGTGTCGCACGGCAGTCCGTCGGCGCTGTTCCGGGGCGTGCGGATCCTCAACACGGTGCAGGAGGCGGGGCGGTGAGCGGCGCAGGCGCAGGCTCGGTGAGCGGGCAGAGCTCCGCACAGGTCGTCGCGGAGCGGGCGCTGGGGCTCTCCCGCGCTGACGGCGCGGTGGTGCTGGTGGACGAGTCGTCGACGGCGAATCTGCGCTGGGCGAACAACACGCTGACCACGAACGGTGTAGCGGCGAGCCGCTCGGTGACGGTGATCTCGACGGTGAACGGCGCGCAGGGCACCTCGGCGGCCGTGCTGTCCCGCTCGGGCGTCGACTTGGACACGATCGAGGAGCTGGTGCGGGCCAGCGAGCAGGCTGCGCGGGACGCGGGGCCCGCGCAGGACGCGCAGCCGCTGGCCGGCCCGGAGTCCGCAGCGGTGGCCACGGGCGCGGGCGCACGCTGGGAAGACGCTGCGCCCGGCACGTCGATCGACGTCTTCGGTTCGTTCGCCCCGGCGCTCGGCGAGGCCTTCGAGGCTGCGCGCGCGGCCGGGCGGCTGCTGTTCGGGTACGCCGAGCACTCGATGACCACGACGTACCTGGCCACGTCGGCGGGGCTGCGGCTCAAGCACGACCAGCCGGCCGGGAAGGTCGAGTTGAACGCGAAGTCGGCGGATTTCGCCCGCTCCGCCTGGGCGGGCCGGTACACGCGGGACTTCGCCGACGTGGACGTCGCGCAGCTGGGCACCGAGTTGGCGCAGCGGCTGGACTGGCAGAAGCGGCACGTCGAGCTGCCGCCGGGCCGCTACGAGACGATCCTTCCGCCCTCGGCCGTCGCGGACCTGTACGTCGAGCTGGTGCAGTCCGCCTCGGCGCGGGACGCCGCCGACGGGCGCACGGTCTTCTCCGCTGCGCCCTCGACCGGATCGCCCAGCGGCACCAAGGTGGGCACGCGCATCGGCGTCGAGGGCGTGCGGATCTGGTCGGATCCGCACGCCGAGGGATTGCAGTACGCGCCGTTCGCCGTCTCGCACCACTCGTCCTCGTCGCAGTCCGTGTTCGACAACGGCCTGCCGGTCGCGGCGACGGACTGGGTACGCGACGGCGTGCTCGAACACCTCGTGACCACCCGTCAGTCGGCGCAGGCCACCGGCCTGCCGCTGGCGTTCCCGGCCGGAAACCTGCTGATGGAGGGCGGCGGCTCGGCGACGCTGGAGCAGATGACGCGCTCCACCGAGCGGGGATTGCTGCTGACCTGCCTGTGGTACATCCGCGAGGTCGATCCGCAGGTGCTGCTGCTGACCGGGCTGACCCGCGACGGGGTGTACCTGGTCGAGGGCGGCGAGGTGACCGGCGTGGTCAACAACTTCCGGTTCAACGAGTCACCGGTGGACCTGCTCGGCCGGATCACCGAGGTGGGGCGGCGGGAGCAGTGCCTGACACGCGACTGGGGCGACGACTTCACACGCGCCTCGGTGCCGGCGCTGCGGATCGGCGACTTCAACATGTCGTCGGTGTCGAAGGCGAGCTGAGCACGGCGGTGTGAGCCATTACTGGATGCGAATCCTTACCGGCCGCCTACTCGCGCACCCTCTTAACCGCGTCGGCGGGCCGGTCGTACGCTGGTGGCGTGCAATCTGAGCACGAGCACAGCTCACACGACGATGACCGGGTGTACGGCATCACCACCGCCGAGACCAGCCACATGCAGGAGATCACGCGGCGGCAGAAGCAGTACATCCTGACGATGCTTGTCCGCGTGGTCTCGATCATCGTGGTGGTGGTCGTGCCGGGGATCTCCTGGCCGTTGAAGGTCGGGCTCTGCCTGGTGGCGACGATCATCCCGTACGTGGCGGTGGTGCGGGCGAACGGCGGGCCGAGCCGGGAGCAGGATCCGACGAACCTGATGCTCGGGCCGCGGCACGGCGAGCTCGGCTCGGCGCAGCCGGGACTGCCGGGCACCGGCGAGACCGGGGATCTCTTCACCGGCGAGTACATCGTCGGCGAGCGCGTGACCCCGGCGGACCAGACGAGCCGGGCGCACCAGGCCGACCAGGCCGAAGAAGCGGGCCGAGCTTCGCAGGACTCGACGGCCGACGAGCCGGCGGCGGAAGATCCTGAGCACTCTGGGCAGGAGCCGAGCCGGCCCTGAGCGGGGCGCTTACAGCCCGCTGAGGCGGGAACCTTTTCAACTTCTGGAATTTCGTGAACGGGGGTTCACGAGTTCTGGCGGGCATGCCATACTTCTGATGCACGCCCCGCTCCCCCGTCGGGGCGGCGCCCCGCGGGGCCGACCGTTCACGGCGCCCCGCCGCATACTGGGTGGCTCCCCCCGTGGCTGTCCAGGATGCCGCGTCGGCTCGCGTCCCCCCGTGCGCGAGCCGACGCCCTCCATTTCCAGCCTTTCCGGCCTGCGATACACGCCAGATGACGCATGGCTGACCGGGGGCTGCGCTGAGTCGCCCTTTCGAGTGATTGCGCGGGGTACGCCGCCGTCTGTCAGCCGCCGATGGCGGACATCGGCCGGCCGGGCTGGACGAACCCGGGCTCGCCGATCCCCGCTGCGGCCTTCTTGCCAAGCATCGCGACGCGCCACACGGCGGCGACCTCCTCGTCGTCCGCGCCGGAACGCAGCAGCCCGCGCAGGTCGGTCTCCTCACGGGCGAACAGGCAGGTGCGCACCTGGCCGTCCGCGGTCAGCCGGGTGCGGTCGCACGCGGCGCAGAACGGCCGGGTGACCGACGCGATCACGCCGACACGGCCGCCGCCCGAGGCCGCGGGGCCGCCGTTCACCAGCCAGGTCTCGGCCGGCGCGGCGCCACGCACCGCTTCGCCCTCGGGTTCGAGGACGAACGCGCGGGAGAGCCAGTCCAGGATCTCGGCCGCGCTGACCATGACGGCGCGGTCCCAGCCGTGCTGCGCGTCGAGCGGCATCTGCTCGATGAACCGCAGCTCGTAACCGCGTTCCAGGCACCAGCGCAGCAGCGCGGGCGCCTCGTGGTCGTTCACACCGCGCATCAGCACCGTGTTGATCTTCACGGGGAGCAGGCCGGCGAGCACGGCGGCCTCGATCCCGGCGAGCACCCGGGCGTGCTTGTCCCGGCGTGTCAAAGTCTTGAACGTGTCCGGGTCGAGCGTGTCGAGGGAGACGTTGACCCGGTCGAGCCCGGCCTCGGCCAGCGGCGCGGCCAGGCGTTCGAGGGACACGGCGTTGGTGGTCACCGAGATCACCGGCCGCGGGCGCAGCGCCGCCAGCCGGGCCACGATGCCGACGATTCCCGGGCGGATCAGCGGTTCACCGCCGGTCAGCCGCACCTCGCGGATCCCGAGGCGGGTGACCGCGACGCGCACCAGCCGGATGATCTCCTCGTCGGTGAGCATGTCGGGCCTGGGCAGCCAGGGCAGGCCCTCGGCCGGCATGCAGTAGGTACAGCGCAGGTCGCAGCGATCGGTCAGGGACAGCCGCAGGTCTGTGGCTGTCCGGCCGAAGTGGTCCGTCAGCGCCGTACCCATGACCCGAGCCTAGCGCGCGCGACCGACGCTTTCGTGTCCGCGTGCGCACGCGCCAGGCGGCGCTCGTCACCGGACGACGACCTACCGCTTGCCGACGGACACGAAGTCGCGGTCCGAGGGCTGGAAGTAGCGGTCGGCGGGCTGCGTGAAGTCCCACAGCTTGGTTATCGTCGGGATGGCCGGGCTGCTGCCGGGACTGTAGTTCATGAAGGAGACCCAGTCCGGGTTGATGTCCAGCTCCATCGCGGAGACCGCGCCGGCGGACTTCAGCAGTTCGGCGAGCGTGTAGACGGACAGGAACCGGCCGCTGACGTACACGATGTCGCCGGTCGCGGTCATGCCGACGCCGGAGCGGGCGATGAAGTACGAGTTCTTGATCGTGTAACCCCACTGCTGGCTGGATCCGTCGCCGGGGCCGACCGTGACCTGGCCCTTGTCCACCAGCAGGCTGAGGTTCTGCCGGACGGCGGTGATCGTCGGGTCCATGGTCTCGTCCCGGCCCCACATGCCGATCTTGAGCGAGCCGTCCTTGTAGAACACCTCGGCGGCCTTGCCGCTGACCAGCGGCACGACGGCGCGGCCCTCGGCGTAGAAGCCGGCGAGCGCGTCGTCCGGCTTGACCTTGAACCCGCCGTTCCAGGTGGCGACCAGGTTCGCGCGCTGGCTCACCGGGACGAGGTCGGGCGTGTTCCAGTTGCCGCCGGGCTGTTGGTAGCCGGGGTGCAGGGTGAAGGAGAGCGCCTTCTGGTTCATCCACACCACGTACGCGAGGTCCGAGGTGTGCTGGGCGTCGGGGCGCAGCGCGGCCTTCTCGACGATCGGCACGCCGCTGGCGTTCATCGTCACCGGATGCCAGATGCCCTCACCGGGCACGGTGCCGGAGGCGAGCGGCACGATGTCGGTCGGCAGATCGGCCTTCACCTTCGGCGGCGGCGGGGCCGCGGTGGCGCCCTGGAGCTGGGCAAGCTGGCTGGCGCTGAGGCTGCCGCCGGTGGGCGGCGCCTTGTACGTGGCGTTCTCCAGCCAGGTCACCGCCCAGCCGAGGTGGTGGTCGCGACCCCACTCGGCGATCCGCGCGTTGAGCCGGTCCGTGCCGGGCGCGGCCAGATACGGGTAGAGCGTGACGCCGACGTACCCGACGATCAGCAGGAATGCCGCCAGGATGCTACGCCAAACGATCTTGCGGCGTCGGCGCACGTGCGGGGGTACTTCCTTCCTGCCCCGGCGCCGACGGCCCGCACCTGCGGGGCCGTCCGGATCGTCGGGATCGAGACCGGCCTCGTCCGGGCCGGACGCGTACGGGTCCTCTTCGAGCAGACTGGTTGCGCCGAGTCGGTCGGCGGCACGGCCCCGACGGCCCGGGGCGCGCGTGCCGGGCACGTACGGGTCGTCGCCATACGCGTCAGCGCCGTACGCACCGGCACCGCGGGGGTCCGCACGGCGAGAGCCGCCGCCACGCGGGTCGCCACCATATGCGGCGCGGCCATAGTCATCGTTACCGCGCGAATCACCGCCATATTGGTCGGCACTGTACGAATTAGCACCGTATGAATCGGCACCGTACTGATCCGGATCGTACGAGTCGCTGCCGTATGACCCGCCGTAATACGGCTGTGCCTGCTGGGGACGTCCGCCGCCGTCACCGCCGCGTCCGTAGGCGTCCCGGCCGCGACCGCGTTGTCCACCGCCGTGTTGACCTCCGCTGTGCTGTCCACCACCGCGCTGCGCCGGCCCGGGCTGTCGGGCCTGGCGCTGCCGCTCCGCGGCCTGCTGATCGTGGGCACGCGTCTGGAAGGGGTCGTACGGCTCGGGGCGGTTGGATTGGCGGGGCTGCGGCTGGCGCACGGAATCGCCGTAGTAGGGCTCCTGGTCGGGCGGCGGTGTCGGGCCGAATTCCGGGTAACCGGCGCCGTCGGATCCGTAGCTCATGGTGCGGCAGTCCCCAAGTGTCTCCGTGGGCGGCCCGAACCGCCCCGCCGAGTTTCAGTCTTTCTTCATGGAGGACGCCGCCTCGCTTGAGAGCAGTTGCCTGCGGGCGGCGTCTTTCTGTTATGCAGCCGGGCATCCGGTTCGGCCGAGTCTAATCGCGCGAATGGTCGATCGCCCGTTGACACGAGCGAACGCACGGCCGAACTCGCCCGAAGCACGCTCAGGTTCCCGGCGGCCGGCTGGGCTGGCCCGGCGGCGGGTACTGACCGGGAAGCGGAGTGAAGCCGGAGGATCCCCAGCCCGCGGCCGGGTTCCACGGCTGCGCCGGGTTCGCTGGCTGACCCGGGACCCACGGCTGCCCCGCACTCCACTGCGCGGCAGGCTGCGGCCAGGCCGGGTACGCAGCCGAGGGCTGGCCGGGAACCGGAGCCGTCGGCTGCTGTCGGCTCGCGGCCTGTTCCGCGGCCGTGAGGTCCTGCTCGATCACCCCGCCGGCCTGGCTGTAGGCCACGAAAAGCAACACGCTGACGATGATCTCGATGATCCACCAGAACTGCCCGGCGACGTAGTCGTTGAAGCCGTGCAGCACCGCGGTCAGCAGCAGCCCGAAGCCGGCCAGCCAGACCCGGTGCCGCGGGAAGCGCACGGCCAGGCCGATGAAGTAACCGGTGATCCCGGCCCACACGGCATGACTCATCGGGTCGGTGACGAACCGCCAGGAGCCCTGCGTGATCGAGGCGAGGACCACCTCGGCCGCGGAAGCGCCCTGGTTGGCCGCGTTGCTCAGGTCGGCGGGGATCACCCGCGTGACGTACTCGACCGCCTCGGCGGCGCCGAAGGCCAGGCCGCTGACCGCGCCGAGGAAGAGGTAGTCCTTCGGCGTGAGCTGGGCCCACGTCGTGCGGTACAGCAGGAGGGCGAGCACGGCGACGGGCAGCGCCTTGGCGAACTCCTCCGGCAGGCCGACGGTGAGAACCGAGGCGAAGAGGTTGTCGGTGCCGGCGTGCAGGGTGCGCTCCAGCCAGACCGCGATCGGCGCCTCAAGGACCAGGCCGATCGCGGCGATCTCGGCCAGCATCAGCGGCCGGACCATCGGCGGGCGCACCGAGATCCACAGCACGAGCAGCCACGCGCTGGCGAAGTAGAGCGCGAAGGTCCAGGAGGATTCGTCGGTCTGGCTCAGGTCGGGGAAGGCCACCAGCGCGAACGAGGGCACGACGACCAGCGCGACGAACAGCACCGTGATCCAGTTGCGCAGCGAGCGGTCGCGCAGCCACCGGCCGAACGGCAGCAGCACGGC
>NZ_DASYZI010000402.1:0-27136 GCF_035946395.1 Actinocrinis sp. | reverse complement strand
CGACCGCTGGCTGGCCGCCGGGGTCTCGCCCTCGGTCCCGGCCGACACCGGGCCGAAACCGCTGGCCGGGCTCACCCTGGTGATCACCGGCACGCTGACCGGCTTCACCCGCGATGGAGCCAAGGACGCCGCGCAGGCCGCAGGCGCGAAGGTGTCCGGCTCCGTGTCGAAGAAGACCTCGTACGTGGTGGTCGGAGAGAATCCGGGTTCGAAACACGACAAAGCAGTCGAACTCGGTGTTCCGGTGCTCAACGAGGAGGGTTTCCGTCGGCTGCTTGAGGAGGGTCCGCCTGCGGAGGCGGCGGCTGGCGGTGGCGATGGCGCAGAGCGTGACGAGAGTGACAGCTCAGACAGTGCCGACGGCGCCGACGGCGCCTAAAAAGGCCGTGCCAAGAGCCGGTGCCTACGTGACGCAGTGCCTATGTGACACAGCGTCAAGGAGGCGGCATCCAAGAGGCGGTGCCCAAGGCGTGGTGTCCAGGGATGTCGTGTCCAGGGGCGCGCTGCCCAAGGGACTGTGGCGGCTGTGGCAGCTACTGGACGGCGCGTCAGGTTGACTGCTCTACACTTCTACACTCACGCTTAACTTCAGGCTAACTTCATAAGACCAGGATGGCGGCGTGGCGGATGACATGTCAGATAAGCTGTCCGCGATATGAAGTTCCCCGTCAGGGGCGGCGTAATCCTGCCAATATCAATCCGGCCTGTTTGAGTCACGATCCGTGGCAAGCCCTCGCATGAGTACGAGCGTTACGAATAACCTGGGTCGGTCGGAACCGGTCGGAGCTGCCCGGGACCGCGGCCGGGCTCCCTGACGGCCGCGCGGCGGCAACAGGGATGCGCGAGAGACCACGGCGAGGGCGGATGGCGGAGGCGGTGAACCGGACCGACGCCTTCGCGCGCCCGCTCGCCTTCCGGGCCTATCTCACGGCCATCAACGTGGCGGGCGTCTGCGTCATCGGCTATGCCGCGGCCCGCCTCGTTCACGAAATCGGCGTCAGCCGCCTACAGGGTTCAGGGGCGGCGTGGCTGCTCGGCTTCCTCGTCGTCATCGGCGAGCTGCGCCCCGTGCTGGCCCGGCACGAGCACGACGGGTCCTCCACCGCGGTCGCCTTCTCGCTCGGCCTGATCAGCCTGTCCGGCTGGCACGCCGCGGTGATCGCGCAGGCCGCAGCGGTGATCGTGTCCGGGGTCGCCAATCGGCACGCCTGGTGGCGTACCTCCTTCAACGTCACTCAGTACTCGTTCTCGCTCGCCCTCGGCGGCCTGGCCTTCGGGCTCTTCTTCCGACATCCGATCGCGTTCGGCCTCGCGCTCGGCTGGCACCGCGCGTTCGCGCTGGTGGTGGCCGGCATCGTGTACGCGGTGGCGAACCACCTGTTCGTCTGGGTCGCACTGTCGCTCTCCCGCGGTGTGCCGGTGGCCGACCTGATCCGGCGCGAGGGGTCGCACCAGTTCCGCGCGACCGGCGCCATGGTGGTCCTGGCCCCGTTGGTCGGCTCGGTGGCGCTGAGCGATCCGTGGCTGCTGCCGCTCTTCGTGCCGGTGCTGCTGATCGTGCACGGCAACGCCGAGGCGGGCCGCGAGCGCGAGTGGGAGTCCAACCACGACGAGCTGACCGAGCTGCCCAACCGCAAGCTGCTGCGCCAACACGGCGAGCAGGCCTTGGCCGAGGCGGCGCGCACCGGGCGGCTCGTCGGCCTGCTGCTGCTCGACCTGGACCGGTTCAAGGAGGTCAACGACACTCTCGGCCATCTGACGGGTGATCAGCTGTTGCGCGTCGTCGCCACCCGGCTGGTCTGCGCGGTCGGCCCGGAGGACACCGTCGCGCGGCTCGGCGGCGACGAGTTCGCGGTGCTGCTGCCCAACGTCGCCGACGAGGCCGAAGCGGTGGAGATCGCGCAGCGGCTGGCCGACACCTTCTCGGACTCGTTCCCCATGCACGGGATAACGCTCGACCTCGAAGTGTCGGTCGGCGTCGCGCTCTACCCGGAGCACGCCGAGGAGTTCGAGCAGCTGTTGCAGCGCGCCGACGTGGCGATGTACCTGGCCAAGAAGTCCCGCTCGGTGGTCGCCCGGTACGAGGCCGGGCGCGACCGCAACACCCCCGACCGGCTCGCCCTGCTCGGCGACCTGCGCCGGGCGTTGGAAGCCGGCGAGGTCCAGCTGCACTACCAGCCGAAGGTGGCCTTCGCGACCGGGCAGGTGGTCGGCTTCGAGGGCTTGGTGCGCTGGCAGCACGCCACCCGCGGCGCGGTGAACCCGGAGGAGTTCGTCGAGCTGGCCGAGCAGACCGGGCTGATGCCGAAACTGACCGAGTACGTGGTCGACCAGGCCCTGGCGCAGACCGCGCGCTGGTGGCGCTCGGGGCTCGCGGTGCCGGTCGCGGTCAACGTCTCGATGCGCGACATCCACTGGCCCGGCTTCGTCCCGGCGATCCAGGCCGGACTGCTCAAGTACGGTGTGCCGCCCACCGCGCTCCAACTGGAGATCACCGAACGCGTCTTGCTGGAGGACCCGCAGCGCGCCGCCGCCACGCTCGGCGGCCTGGAGGCGCTCGGCGTACGCCTCTCCCTCGACGACTTCGGCACCGGCTACTCATCTCTCGTCCTTCTACGCAAGATCCCGGTCAACGAGATCAAGATCGACAAGTCCTTCGTCGCCCGGCTGGCCCACGATCCGGAGGACGCCGCCATCGTGCGCTCCACCGTCGACCTGGCCCACTCGCTCGGCCTGCACGTCGTCGCCGAGGGCGTCGAGGACGACGTCACCTGGGACCGCCTCGCCGCGCTGGGTTGTGACGCCGCGCAGGGCTGGCTGCTGGCCAAGGCGCTGCCCGCGCACGAGGCCACCCGCTGGCTCAACGGCCGCTCCGCCGGGCCGGAGCGCGAGTCATACCTCGTGCGCTGATCTCGTGCGCTGAACTGTCGGCCACCAATCCGCACGCCCTCTTTATCCACAGCCCGAGAAATCCGGCGGGGCCTATGGTCGTCCGCCGACTACGATGGCTCCTGTCGTCAGCGACAGAATCACTCTCTTCGAACTCGACCGTGACCGGTGGCGCAGGGTCGGCCGACGCGCAGTGGCGGACGGGCCCACAGCGGCCCACAAGGCTACGGTTGAGTTTTGAAGAGCCCAGCATCTAACTGTCCGTCAGGAAGGTCCCGGATGCCCTCGATCACCCGCGAGGAGGTCGCACACCTCGCCAAGCTCTCCCGCATCGAACTGAGTGACGCCGAACTCGACCACTTCGCCGGCCAGCTCGACGCGATCGTCGGCGCCGTGGCGCGGGTCGGCGAACTGCCGACCGGGGACGTGCCGCCGACCTCGCACCCGCAGCCGCTGACCAACGTCTTCCGCGCGGACGTGGTGCGCCCGGCCGGCACGCCGATCCTCGACCGCGCCGAGGTGCTCGCCCAGGCGCCCGCCGCCGAGGAAGACCGGTTCCGGGTTCCGCGCATCCTCGGGGAGGAGTAAGAGGTGTCCAACGTCGAAGTCACCCGCCGTACCGCCGCCGACCTGGCTGCGGCGATCGCCTCCGGGGAGCTGACCGCGGTAGAGGTCGCGCAGGCGCACCTGGACCGGATCGCCAAGGTTGACGAGAAGGTGCACGCCTTTCTGCACGTCGACGCGGAAGGCGCCCTCGTCGCCGCGGCCGCCGTGGACGTCAAGCGCGCCAAGGGCGAACCGCTCGGCCCGCTGGCCGGCGTGCCGCTCGCGCTGAAGGACGTGTTCACCACCCGCGGCGTCCCGACCACCTGCGGCTCGAAGATCCTCGAAGGCTGGCTCCCGCCCTACGACGCGACGGTCACCCGCAGGCTGCGCGAAGCCGGCGTCGTGATCCTCGGCAAGACCAACATGGACGAGTTCGCGATGGGCTCCTCCACCGAGAACTCGGCCTACGGCCCGACCCGCAACCCCTGGGACCTGGAACGCATCCCCGGCGGCTCCGGTGGCGGCTCGGCGGCCAGCCTGGCGGCCTTCGAGGCGCCGCTCGCCATCGGCACCGACACCGGCGGCTCGATTCGCCAGCCCGGCGCGGTCACCGGCACAGTCGGGGTCAAGCCAACCTACGGCGGCGTCTCCCGCTTCGGCCTGGTGGCCTTCTCGTCCTCGCTCGACCAGGGCGGTCCCTGCGCGCGCACCGTCCTCGACGCCGCGCTGCTGCACGAGGTGATCGCCGGGTACGACCCGCTCGACTCGACCTCCATCGACGCACCGGTCCCACCGGTGGTCGAGGCCGCACGCCGCGGCGCCACCGAAGGCGTCAAGGGCGTGCGAGTCGGCGTGGTCAAGCAGTTCGACGGCGACGGCTACGCCCCGGGCGTCCGGCAGCGCTTCCACGAGTCGGTGGAGCTGCTGCGCGAGCTCGGCGCCGAGATCGTCGAGATCGACGCCCCCTCCTTCGACTACGCGCTGCCCGCCTACTACCTGATCGCGCCGAGCGAGTGCTCCTCTAACCTGGCCAGGTTCGACGCGATGCGGTACGGCCTGCGGGCCGGCGACGACGGCAGCCGTAGCGCCGAGGAGGTCACCGCGGCCACCCGCGAGGCCGGGTTCGGCCCGGAGGTCAAGCGCCGGATCATGCTCGGCACCTACGCCCTCTCGTCCGGCTACTACGACGCCTACTACGGTCAAGCGCAGAAGGTGCGAACCCTGATCATCCGCGACTTCGAGGCCGCCTTCGCCAAGGCCGACGTGCTGGTCTCGCCGACCACCCCGACCACCGCCTTCAAGATCGGCGAGCGCGCCGACGACCCGATGGCGATGTATCTGGCCGACCTGTGCACGATCCCGACCAACCTGGCCGGCAACGCCGGCATGTCGATCCCCTGCGGCCTGGCCCCGCAGGACGGCCTGCCGGTCGGCTTCCAGATCCTGGCCCCCGCGCTCAAGGACGACCGGCTCTACCGGGTCGGCGCCGCGCTGGAGGCCGCGCTGACCGACCGGTGGGGGCACCCCATGCTGGAGGAGGTCCCGGCGCTGTGAGCAAGCAGTCCAGAGAGGCGAAGCGGGCGAAGAAGGCCAAGCCGCTCGTCAAGGTCCCCAGGGGCAGGATCGGCCGCGCCGTGTTCGCGGGTACCCAGGTCGCCGGCGCCGTCACCGCGGTCCGCGCCATCCGGGACGCCCGCACCAAGGACGACAAGCTCGCGCTCCTGCTCGGCGCGCTGAACGCCGCGGTCCTCGCGGTCACCGTGCTGATCGCCGTGCGCACCATGCGCGCCACCGACGCCGACACGACCACCGCCCCCGAACTGGCCGAGCCGCTGACGCTCGCCGCCGCCGAGCGGTAGAAGGACGCACCCGAGATGACCGTCATGACTGAGGAACTGCTCGGCTTCGACGAGGCGTTGGAGCGGTACGAGCCGGTGATGGGCCTTGAGGTCCACGTGGAACTGGGCACGAGCACGAAGATGTTCTGCTCCTGCCCGACCGTCTTCGGGGCGGAGCCGAACACCCAGGTCTGCCCGACCTGCCTCGGCCTGCCCGGCTCGCTGCCCGTGGTCAACGGCACCGCGGTGGAGTGGGCGATCCGCATCGGGCTGGCGCTGAACTGCGAGATCGCGCCGTGGTGCCGGTTCGCCCGGAAGAACTACTTCTACCCGGACATGCCGAAGAACTTCCAGACCTCGCAGTACGACGAGCCGATCTCGTACAACGGATACCTGGACGTCTCGGTCGAGGGGCAGACCTTCCGGATCGGGATCGAGCGGGCGCACATGGAGGAGGACACCGGCAAGTCCACCCACGTGGGCGGGGCGACCGGCCGGATCCACGGCGCGGAATACTCGCTGGTCGACTACAACCGGGCCGGTATCCCGCTGATCGAGATCGTTACTAAGCCGATCGAGGTACCCGGGCACCTCGCCCCGGCCGTCGCCCGTGCGTATGTCACGGAGCTGCGCGAGCTGATCAGGGCTCTGGGCGTGTCCGAGGCGCGGATGGAGCGCGGGCAGATGCGCTGCGACGTGAACCTCTCGCTACGGCCCAGGGGCGTGACGAAGTTCGGCACCCGCTCGGAGACGAAGAACGTCAACTCGCTGCGTTCGGTGGAGCGCGCGGCCCGCTTCGAGATCCAGCGGCACGCGGCGGTGCTGTCCTCCGGCGGCAAGATCGTGCAGGAGACGCGGCACTTTCACGAGAACAACGGCACGACCACGTCGGGGCGGGTGAAGGAAGAGGCGGAGGACTACCGCTACTTCCCCGAGCCCGACCTGGTACCGGTCGCGCCGTCGCGCGAGTGGGTTGAGCAGTTGCGCGGCACGCTGCCGGAGTCCCCGGCGGTCCGGCGCAGCCGGCTGACCGAGCAGTGGGACATCTCCGACTTCGACATGCAGTCGGTGGTCAACGCGGGGGCGCTGGAAGCGATCGTGGCGACCATCGACGCGGGCGCCGCGGCGGACCAGGCACGCAAGTGGTGGACCGGCGAGCTGGCCCGGATCGCGAACGAGCGCGGCGTCGAGGTGGCCGAGTTGCCGATCGCCCCGGATCAGGTGGCCCGGATCGTCGCGCTGGTCAAGGCGGGGGAGCTGACCGACAAGCTGGCCCGGCAGGTGGTCGAGGGCGTGCTCGCGGGGGAGGGCGACCCGGACGCGGTCGTCGCGGCCCGCGGCCTGAAGGTGGTCTCGGACGACTCCGCGCTGCTCGCGGCGATCGACGAGGCCATCGCGGCCAACGCGCAGGTCGCCGACAAGATCCGCGCGGGCAACCAGGCCGCCGCCGGAGTGCTCATCGGCGCGGTGATGAAGGCGACCCGCGGCCAGGCGAACGCCGCACGTGTACGCGAATTGGTGCTCAGCCGCCTGTCCTGATCGGAGGCGGACGCCGCGGCTTGAACGCTGCGGCGAGGTCGTGGAATCAGGGGCCGCGGAAGCAGGAGTGGGGCACGGAAGCCGGCGGGAGCAGGCGGTGTGGTCACTGCGGTTGTGACGCACCGCTGCCCGGTCGAGTCTGGCCGGTCGAGTCTGCCAAGTCGAGTCTGCCCGGGCAGCGGTGCTTTTGTGGTTCGATCCGTCTACTGAAGCAGCTCCGCCTGCAAGGTCACCGTCTGTAGGAAGGACGCTGGCGGCTGGCTTGCCGGACCGGACTGGATCACCAGCGCGATCACGTCGCCCGAGACGAACGCGCCGTATCGGGTCGCCTTACTTGCCGTGGTGACTACCGAGTAGTCGCCGCTCGCATCGGTCGTCGGGCTCACGGTTTTCGAGACGCTCCCGGCTGGCACGGCGCTCAGCGCGGCGGACAGCGAGACGTGGTCGCCGTTGGTCACCGAGAGGTCCTTTGACGCGTTCGCCGCGGCCGGGCCGTCCGCGAACTGAAGAAGATAGATGTTGGTGGTCGCGCCGTCGGCGGTCGTCCACGAGGTTGTCGCGGTGTGTCGCAGACCGTACTGGGCGAACGTGACCTTGGTACTGGAGCTGTTGAAGAGCCTGTACGCGTTGTCGAACCAGCCGCTCGCCCCCGCGCTGGGCATGGTCGCGCCGATCGGATGAGGCAACAGCAGCTGCCTGATGTCGGCTAGGTGCTGCATCGCGTTCTGGTTGGCCGACGCGCTGGGCACCGGCTGCCCGGCCGGCAGCGTCGGCAGTGCGAGCGTCGGGAAGGCGTAGCGGCCATCGGAAGCCGTGCTCAGACCGGGGATGTCCGTGCGCTGTGGAACGCTGATGGCGTACGTGATGCCGCCTGCGATCGCGAGTGCCAGGGCGGCGGCGCCGGTCCAGCGCAGAGCGTTGCGACGCGCGCGTGAGCGGCGTGCGGCCGCCTCGATCCGCGCTGCTTCGAGTTGCGCCGTTTCGATCGCCGTAGCCTCGGCCTGTGCTTCTTCGACTCGTGCTGCTTCGTTCTGCTCCGCGTTGACCGGCTCCGCGTCGAACCGGGCCGGGTCGGAGGATCCTGTGTCAGTCATCGTCTGAGGTCTCACCGGTCGATGGTCTGAGAGGTCTTGAGCCGGTCGAGCTGCTGCGCGACCAGCGTTGCGATCGAGTTCATGTCGAGCGGCGCCTCGCCCTGCGCATCGACGACCACCTCGACGTCACCGCTGGAGGCGACGCACAGCATCTCGTCGAGCTGGTCGCTGCCGAGTCCGGGTGGGAGCACGCACTTCGCACGGCCGTAGCCGGGCACCGGGGGTCCGGTGCGGAACACGTTGAGGTCGGAGACGAGGCTGTCGAAGTCGTCGGCGGCGCTCTTGGCGTCCTTGACGTCGAATTGCAGCAGTTCGATCGACACGACCTCGGTCGAGTTCGACGAACTGGTCGACAGCGTGCGGACGGCGACCCCCTTGAGGTGGGTGTTCGCCAGCACGCCCTTCGCGCTCGACAGATCGGATTTCGGGATGCCGGACAGCAGGTCCTCAAGCTGCGTGGTGACTTGCGCAGCGCTGGTGTAGCTGTTGTCGCCGTAGTTCCCGTCGTCCGGTCCCGGCGTGTAACCGTTTGGGATCGGCAGCAGGTACGCGAACAGCGAGCCGTAGTGCGAGCCGTCGAATCGCACGCCACCGGTCACCGGCGTGGAGATTGCGGCCTGCGCGGCCTGGGCTACAGCGATTGCCTGGTCGTTGCGGTGCTGGCGTTGCTTGACGATGTACGTGCCGATCCCGGCGCCGATTGCGATGGACAGTGCGGCCCCCGCCGCGATCAGCACCCTGCCGGGTGAGGATCGGCGAGGCGGTGTGGCTGATGTGGCCGGGGCTGGGGCTGGGGCCGGGTCTGCGGCGAGCCACGTGGGCGGGTTCGGCGCGAGCGGGTTGTGCGGTGCGGGTAGGTAGGGTGGTTGGCTCTCGTGCTCGGCCGCCGTCCCGGACGTGCCGGTCTGCGTCTCCGATTCCATCACAGCCTCGCCATCTGGCGCGTGATCAGGTCATTGATGATCGCGGGATCGGGCACGCGCGTGGTGGACGTGACCCAGAAGTAGACGGCCAGGTCACCGTGTATGGCGATCGCGTGGTCGTCGTTCTCGTCGTGGTTGTCCACGTATTCGTATCCGGCCGCGGCGATTCCGGTGGGCAGCGTCAGCTTGTTTCGGCCGGAGAACGTGGTCAGGTCGACGGCGGGCCAGTTCGAGTTTCCGGGCTGGTACTGGAAGATCCGGATCTCGACGTAGGTGCCGTCGCTGAGGTTCCAGGCGGTGTCGGCGATCCGCGCGACGCCGTCGATCACGTTGGTGGAAAAGCAGCCCGCCGAATTATCACATGTGCCGGCCTCGTCGATCAGGCTCATATACCGGTGATCGTCCAAGGTCGCCTTCGCGCCGGACGGCGTGGGCAGCAGCAGCGCAGCCAGGTCCCCATCAGTGTTCGTCGCATCGTCCACGTTCGCGGGCAGCGCCGATGGCCGCGTGCCGACGTACAGTGGACTGCGCGGGTAGACCGGCTGGGCGACGCTCAGCGGAGGCAGTGGAGTCGGCTTACGCAGCGCCTGCACGGTGTAACCGCCGGCGACGCCACCCAGAAAACCGAGGGCGAGCGCTCCCGCGAACAGGCTGCGGGTCCGAATCGTCCGCTTCTTCTTCGGTGCGGTGTCTGCGACCGTTTCAGATGCGACTGCCTCGGATGCGACCGCTTCGGGCACGACTGCTGCCTCGGGTTCGGTCGGCTCGGGCAGGGGCTTGCCGGGGGCAAGCATCGCGGTTTCCTCAGCCGGTTCGTCAGCCATGGGACAGCCTGCCGTACTCGGCGATCATCAGATTCGACAGGTCGGCCTGCGGCAGGGACTGCGAGCCATAGACGTCGACCTGGTAGAACGTGTCGCCTTCGGTATAGACGCCGATCAGGCTGTAGAGGCCGTCCGTGTGCTTCTCACGTGCCATCGCCCCCGGCTCGCCGGGGATCGAGAACGACGTCCAGTCGCTTCCGTTCAGCTGGAAGCCCTGAAGCCAGGAGTTCGCGTTGTCGCCCGAGTCGAACTGGAGCAGTTCGACGCTCACGTTCGCGCCCAAATCGCTGTCCTGATACGTACGTGTGGCGCCGGCTTTGAAGCCCAACTGTTCGAGCGCGGACTTGACCTGCGAGTCTCCGCCGTACTCCTTCAGAATGTCGTCGAGGCCCTCGCGTGTGCCGTCAGGGTCGCCCTGCACCGAGCCCGGCGTTTCGGGCGGCGGCAGCAGGAAGTAGCGCAGGTCGCCGCGGTGCACGCCGTCGCGTACCGATCCGACCACCGTCGAGCGCGGGCTCGGCGACGGGGACGGTGAGGCGGAAACGCGCACGGTACTTGAGGCGCTGGCTGACGACGGACTGGTCGCAGCCGGGCTCGCTGAGGTCGACGCGAGCGCGGCGACGTTCACCGGTGCCGGCGACGCTACAGCGACGACGGCTGCGGCGGTGCCAGCCGCCAGCGCAACGTACGAGGCGCCGATCGCCGTGGCGATCAGCGCTCGATGACGTTGCCTACGCGGCGCGTCCGACGCGGTGTCCGGCGTGTCGGCGGCTGGTGCCGAGGCGGCCGTGGCCTCGGCTGCGGCATCCGTCACGACGCCCGCCGTCATCTCGGTGGCGATGTGGGCCGTGATCGCCGTTTCCGGCTGCTGCGGCGCTTGAGCGCCGTCTGTCAGATCGATGTCCTGCTCCGGAGCGTCCGTGTGCGGACCATCCGGAGGCAGCGACGAGGCATTGTCCACCCCGTGCACCCCGTTCCTCCCCCAGGAGATGTGGCCGTCGGGATCCCCACCCGATGGCCAACCATTCATACCATTCATACACCGTGTGCGACGCGGCGACTACAGCGCCTGATTGATTGCACGCGCACGCCCGTATTGATGAATGCTGCGCCCGATCTTCTGACTCATCACCGAGGGCATCCGCCAAGTGTCGTAGAGTGAAGGGTCGCCGTCGCGGAACAGGGGAGCGCCACCGGACCGCACGCGGTGCCGATCCGCACGATCAGAACCGGGACGATGGCCGCCATCCGGAACCGACCGGCGGGGACTGCACGCGCAGCCGCCGCCGTTTCCGCTGTAGCCGTGCTGGCCTGCGCCTACACGGTCGGCTCGGTGTTGCACTGGGGCTCGCCGACCCGCCCCGGCGAGGGTGCGCCGTACACCCTGGCCGACGTCATGGGGGATTTCGGCCTGGCCGCCGTCGCCGCGCTCGCCGCGGTCTCCTGCGCGGGCCGGGCGCTGGTGGCACACGGGCGGCTGCGCGTGTCCTGGTTCCTGTTCGCCGCCTCTGCACTGGTCGCCGGGCTCGGCAACGGCGTGTGGGGCTGGTACGAGATCGTGCTGCGCAACGCGCCGCCGTCGCCGTCGGTGGCCGACTGGATGTTCCTGTTCTTCGGGCCGTTCGCGATGGCCGGCACGGTCGTGCACCACCGTGGTCCGGGCGCCGCGATCGGCTGGCTGAAACTGGCGCTCGACGGCGTGCTGATCGCCGGGGCGCTGTTCACCGGCGGCTGGGCGGTCGCCCTCGCGCACGAGGCCGGTTCGGACGGCGGCTCCCCGCTGCGAGTGGCGCTGAGCCTGGCTTATCCGGTCTTCGACATCTTGCTGGTCAGCCTGGTGATCGCGCTGCGTTTTCAAGGCGGGCGCCGGGACGGCGCCTCGATGGCCACACTGGTCGCCGGGTACTCGGTGATCGTCGTCTCGGACGCGATCTGGACCATTCCGTCCGTGCGCGCCGACTACACCTCCGGCGAGCTGCTCGACGCGGGCTGGTTTCTCGGTTATCTGATGCTCGCGGTCGCGCCCTGGATGAGCGTGTGGACCCGGGGCGTACAGCGGCACCGGGCGCGGCACTGGATGCACGCGTCGCTTGCCTCGGGGCTGCGTCGCGCGCTGTTCCTGCTCGGCCTGCTGTTCCCGTACATCGCCGGAGTGATCTGTCTGGCCGGGATCATGGTCGACGGGCTGAACGGCGACCACCGGGTGCACCCGGCGCTGCTCGCCACCGGAGGGACCGTGCTGACCGCGCTGGTGGTGCGCCAAGGGGTCACGCTGCTGGAGAACCAGCGGCTGACCCGGCAGCTCTCGGTGCGCGAGGACCACTTCCGCTCGCTGGTGCAGGGCTCCAGTGACGTCATCATGACCGTCGACCCGGGCGGTCGGCTCGGCTACGTCTCCCCGGCGGTCCTGCACGTTTTCGGCTACGCGCCGGAGAGCCTGGCCGACACCTCGCTCTACCACCTCGTGCACCCGGACGACCGGCGGCCGGTCGCGCGCGCGATGCAGCGCTTCCTCGCGGGTAGCGCGGTCTCGGCTGCGATCGAGTGCCGGATCAGGGCAGCGCAGCCGCTGCCGCTCGACGGCGGCACCGCGCTGTGGCGGCATGCCGAGTCGACGCTGACCCGGCACCGCGGCGGCCTCGTCTTCACCTGCCGGGATGTCAGCGACCGCGTCGCTCTCCAGCAGCAGCTCGCCTATACCGCGTACCACGACTCGCTGACCGGTCTGCCGAACCGCGCACTGTTCGCCGAACGCCTGGAACAGGCGCTGGTGCAGCGTTCCGTGTCGAAGCACCCGGTCGCAGTGCTCTTCCTCGACCTGGACTGGTTCAAGGCGGTCAACGACGCCGGCGGGCACGCCGCCGGCGACGCGCTGCTGACCGAGGTCGCTGCCCGGCTGCGCGGCTCGGTGCGCACCGGCGACACGGTCGCCCGGTTCGGTGGCGACGAGTTCGCGGCCATCGTGCAGGGCGGACCGGAAGGCCGCACCGCACACGACGTCGCGCACCGTCTGCACGCCGCGCTCACCCGGCCCTACCTGCTGCTCGGCGCGCGCTTCGTGGTCGGTGCGTCGATCGGCGTGGCCTTCTGGCGCCTCGGGGCCACCGCCGCGGAGCTCATGCGAGAGGCCGATCTGGCGATGTATCAGGCCAAGGCCGGTGGCAAGGGCCGCGTGGTGACCTATCGGCCCGCGCCGACGATGCCGTCGGCGCGGGCAGACGGCGTCGAGCACGCGGACGGCGTGACGTACATGGACGGCAACACCTTCCCGGGCGGTGCTCGTGATACGGCCAGGTGAACAACGCAGCCGTGAGGACAATCATGAGATCCGCTTGTCCGGATTCCGAGACGGCTTCGCGCCCGGCTTGACGGAGCCGGTCCGGCCGCGAGAGTGTCTAGCCCATGCGGATCGCCTTTATGCACGCACACGAGCTCGTACTCGGCCAGCGCGCCGGCTGACAGCCTCCGGGCTCCACGCCAGCGCGCATCCCTCGGTTGCCCTTACGGGCCGGGGGATTTTTTGTTGGCCAAGAAGACGCGTCCCGGGCGGCGGCCCGGACCGAGCGAGAGAAGCCAGACCATGACCGAGCAGGCCAGAGCGGCGGCCCCGGGTCCCCAGCCCCACAGCCACGGTACGCAGCGCGTCGCGACCGCAGGCATCCCGATGACCGGCGCGCAGGCCCTCATCCGCGCGCTTGAGGAATCGGGCGTCGACACCATCTTCGGCTACCCGGGCGGGGCGATCCTGCCCGCCTACGACCCGCTGCTCGACTCGACCCGCGTCCGGCACATCCTGGTCCGGCACGAGCAGGGCGCGGGGCACGCGGCCACCGGCTACGCGCAGGCCACCGGCAGGGTCGGGGTGTGCATGGCGACCTCCGGGCCGGGCGCGACCAACCTGGTCACCCCGATCGCCGACGCGCACATGGACTCGGTGCCCATCGTGGCGATCACCGGCCAGGTCAACGCCGCGTCGATCGGCACCGACGCCTTCCAGGAGGCGGACATCGTCGGCATCACCATGCCGATCACCAAGCACAACTTCCTGGTCACCCGGCCCGAGGACATCGCGCGCACCATCGCGGAGGCCTTCCACATCGCGGCGACCGGCCGTCCCGGCCCGGTGCTGGTGGACATCGCCAAGGACGCGATGCAGAGCCCGACGACCTTCCGCTGGCCGGTCGAGCTCGACCTGCCCGGCTACCGCCCGGTGTCCAAGCCGCACGCCAAGCAGATCCGTGAGGCGGCCCGGATGATCGTCGAGGCCAAGCGGCCGGTGCTCTACGTCGGCGGCGGGGTGCTCAAGGCCCGCGCGACCGCGCAACTGCGCGTCCTCGCCGAGCTCACCGGCGCGCCGGTCGTCACGACCCTGATGGCCCGCGGCGCGTTCCCGGACAGCCACCCGCTGCACCTCGGGATGCCCGGCATGCACGGCACGGTCGCCGCGGTCACCGCGCTTCAGAAGTCTGATCTGATCATCGCACTGGGCGCCCGCTTCGACGACCGGGTCACCGGCAAGCTGTCCTCCTTCGCCCCCGAGGCCAAGGTGGTGCACGCCGACATCGACCCGGCGGAGATCTCCAAGAACCGGGTCGCCGACGTGCCGATCGTGGGCGACTGCGCCGAGGTGATCACCGACCTGGCCACGGCCGTGCGCGCCGAGCACGCCGCCGGGCGGGTCTGCGACTACGCGGCTTGGTGGTCCAGCCTGGAGACCTGGCGGACCAGGTATCCGCTCGGCTACGAGACGGTCAAGGGCAGCCTGGCCCCGCAGTTCGTCATCGAGCGGCTCGGCAGGATCGCCGGGCCCGAGGCGGTCTTCACCACCGGCGTGGGCCAGCACCAGATGTGGGCCGCGCAGTTCATCAACTACGAGAACCCGGGCACGTTCCTCAACTCCGGCGGCGCGGGCACCATGGGCTACGCGCTGCCGGCGGCGATGGGCGCCAAGGCAGGCCGCCCCGAGGCGACCGTCTGGGCCATCGACGGCGACGGCTGCTTCCAGATGACCAACCAGGAGCTGGCCACCTGCGTGATCAACGAGATCCCGATCAAGGTCGCGGTGATCAACAACGGCACGCTCGGCATGGTCAGGCAGTGGCAGACGCTGTTCTACAACCAGCGCTACTCGAACACCACGCTGGCCGCCGGGCCCGGGGTCTCCTCGGTGGGCGGCGCCGAGCCGCGGCGGGTGCCGGACTTCGTCAAGCTGGCCGAGGCGTACGGCTGCGTCGGGCTGCGCTGCGAGTCCCCGGACCAGGTGGACGCGACGATCGAGAAGGCGATGGCGATCGACGACGCCCCGGTCGTGGTGGACTTCGTGGTGCACCAGGACGCGATGGTCTGGCCGATGGTCCCGGCCGGCGTCTCCAACGACGAGATCCTGGCGGCGCGCGGGATGCGCCCGGTCTTCGACGGAGTCGACGATGAATAAGCACCGTGGCGACACCGAAGAGTGAGTGAGGGGAACAGAGCACGATGAGCATCCAGAGCAGCCACACCGCGCACGCGGTCCAGGGCCATCCGGGCCAGACTCACACCCTCTCGGTGCTGGTCGAGAACAAGCCGGGCGTGCTGGCCCGGGTCGCCGCGCTGTTCTCCCGGCGCGGATTCAACATCGAGTCCCTCGCCGTCGGGCCGACCGAGTACGCGGAGATCTCCCGGATCACCCTGGTGGTCAACGTCGAGGAGCACCCGCTTGAGCAGGTCACCAAGCAGCTCAACAAGCTGGTCAACGTGCTCAAGATCGTCGAGCTGGAGTCCGGCGCCTCGGTGCACCGCGAGCTGATACTGGTCAAGGTGCGCGCCGACGCCACCGAGCGCCACCAGGTACTCGCCACGATCGAGCCGTTCGGCGCCCGCGTCGTGGACGTCTCGGTCGACTCCCTGGTCATCGAGTGCACCGGGGAGTCCGCCAAACTGGACGCGATGCTCCGAGTGCTGGAGCCCTTCGGGGTCAAGGAACTGGTTCAGTCGGGCATGGTCGCGATAGGCCGCGGCCCGCGTTCGATCACCGACCGCACGCTGCGTTCTGTCGAGCGCGCCGCCTAATCACGCTCTTCGAACTTTGCCGGGGCCGTGGTGCAGGGTCCGCCGACGCGCGGCGTCGAGCGAGCTTGCCGCCGCACAAGAAACCCCGGCCAGGTTCGAAGAGCCTTTAACGAAGAGCCTTTAACACCGTCAAGCGAGAGAAAGACGCGGAAAGTCATCATGGCTGTTGAGATGTTCTACGAGGACGACGCCGACCTCTCGGTGATCCAGAACCGGCACGTCGCCGTCCTCGGCTACGGCTCGCAGGGCCACGCGCACGCGCTCTCGCTGCGCGACTCCGGGGCGGACGTGCGGGTCGGTCTGCTGGAGACCTCGAAGTCGCGGGCCAAGGCGCAGGAGGAGGGCCTGCGCGTGGTCACCCCGGCCGAGGCCTGCGAAGAGGCCGACGTCATCATGATCCTGGTGCCGGACCCGGTGCAGCGCAGCGTCTACCAGGAGGCCGTGCTGCCGAACCTGGCGGAGGGCGACGCGATCTTCTTCGGCCACGGCCTGAACATCCGCTACGGCCTGATCAAGCCCCCGGCCGAGGTGGACGTGGCGATGGTCGCGCCCAAGGGTCCCGGCCACCTGGTGCGCCGTCAGTTCAACGACGGCTTCGGCGTGCCCTGCCTGGTCGCGGTCGAGCAGGACGCGTCCGGCAAGGCGCTGGAGCTGGCGCTGTCCTACGCCAAGGGCATCGGCGGCACCCGTGCCGGGGTCATCAAGACCACCTTCAAGGACGAGACCGAGACCGACCTGTTCGGTGAGCAGGTCGTGCTCTGCGGCGGCGTCGAGGAGCTGATCAAGGCCGGCTTCGAGACGTTGACCGAGGCGGGCTACGAGCCGGAGATCGCCTACTTCGAGTGCCTGCACGAGCTCAAGCTGATCGTGGACCTGATCTACGAGGGCGGCCTGTCCAAGATGAACTGGTCGGTCTCCGAGACCGCCGAGTGGGGCGGCTACAAGTCCGGCCCGCGCATCATCACCGACGCCACCCGCGCGGAGATGCGCAAGGTGCTCGCCGAGATCCAGTCCGGCCAGTTCACCGACCAGTGGATCGCCGAGTACGACGGCGGCCTCAAGGAGTTCCAGAAGTACTACGACGCGACCACCAACCACCCGGTCGAGCAGGTCGGCAAGCGGCTGCGCAAGCTGATGTCCTGGGTCGACGCGGAAGCCTGATCGCGGCTGCCTGATCGTGGCCGCCTGACCGCAGTCGTTCGAATTCACCCGACGCGCCCGGCCCGGCGAAAGTGGGCCGGGCGCGTGTCGGTTCGTCACTTGCGCGGGAACTGGTCCGTATCGATCTTCAAGTCGAACGGCGCCGGCAGCGTGATCGGGTCACCATAAGGAACGCGCGTCATACTCAGGTAGATGCCCTTGTCAGGCTTGGAAAACAGCGCGACATGCGGGCCATCCGAAGCGTGTGGATCGATGAGCAAGTACAGCGGCACGAGTCCGTGGGCGTAGCCCCATAGCTTCCGCTTGCGATCGTGATCTGCGTTGGCCGGCGAGGTGATCTCAACCACGAGCAGTGTGTGCTCGGCGAGCACTACTTTCCCCTCCGTGGGTTGGACTTCGGGCGGGCAGATTGTCAGATCAGGAATGTAGAGGTCGCCGGTGGAAGCCAGTCGGATTCCCAGTTCCGGATAGATGTCCCACTCGTCGGGGATCGCACCTGCCAGAATGCGGATGAGCCGCGAGGCGGCACGGTTGTGCATGAACGCGGGTGGTGGCGTCACGACGACGGTCCCTTCCAGGATCTCCGCGCGCCATCCGTGTGGGATGTCGAGCTCTTCCCAGAAGGTTTTGAGCTGCGCGTGCGGGTCGAGCAGTTCCGTCTCGTGTACGTGGTCTACGGCTACGGACATGTCACCGCTCCTTTCTCGGTCGTGACCAGCGTCCATGATCCGTGATCTCCGTCCACCGGAACCGTGCGTCTTCACCCTTATGCGTGAGTCTAGGTGAGTTATAAGGCGCCGTGGCAGTCGCACGTCCGGTGGCGCCTCCACCACTTTTCATCGTATTCACCCTATTTTGTCCTTTGGAGGGTCTAGGACGAAGGAGTACGCATGTCCGGGTCTGGGACGAGTGGCGTGCGCCGCTTCCGGCAGCTGGCGGCGTGGCCCGCGGCGGGAACATTGGTGCTCGGGCTGACTGTGACCGGCTGCGGCGGGACCGACGGCGGGAGCGGCTTGGCCGCGGACGCCAACCTGGCGGGCACCGCGGCTGCGGACGGCTTCAACGACGCCACCGTACAGAGCGGCGGCAAGGTCACCTGGGCCATTGGGAAGACCGTCGAGAACTGGAATCTGCTGTCCGCCGACGGCAACACCTTCGACTCCGGCCAAGTGCTCAACGGGATTTATCCCTACACATTCATCGCGAACCCCTCGTACTCCGTCGCGATGAACCCGGACCTGCTGGAAAGCGCCGCGCAGACCGGCACCAGCCCGCAGACCGTCGTCTACAGGATTAAGCAGGATGCCGTCTGGTCCGACGGCGTCCCGATCGATGCCGACGACTTCGTCTACGCATGGCAGGTGCAGAACGGCGCCGACGCCAACATCCCCAATGCCACCAGCATCGGGTACGACCAGATCCAGTCGGTCACCGGCTCGGACGGCGGCAAGACCGTCACCGTGGTGTTCAAGACCCCGTTCGCCGACTGGAAGTCGCTGTTCGGTCCGCTCTACCCGGCGCACGTCGCCAGGCAGCACGGCAGTGACGAGGCGTCGTTCACCTGGTTCGGCGCGAACCCGCCGACGGTCTCCGGCGGACCGTTCACGGTCAGTTCGGTCTCCTCGGACAGGTCCTCGGTCACCCTCAGCCGCAACGCGAAGTACTACGGCCCCGCGGCCAGGCTCGACCAGGTCGTCTTCCGGTCCATCACCGACTCCACGCAGGAGCCCGCCGCCCTGCGGAACCGCGAGGTGGACGGGATCTACCCGCAGCCGCAGGCCGACCTGGTCAACCAGGTCAAGAGCATGGGTGGCGCCGTCACGTACCACATCGACTCGGGCCTCCAGTTCGAGCACTTCGACTTCAACCTGAAGAATCCGGTGCTCGGCGACAAGACCTGGGGCAAGACGCTGCGCACCGCGATGTTCACCGCGGTCGACCGCACTGACATGCTCAGCAAGACCATCTGGCAGTTCCAGCCGACCGCCACGACGCTGGACAACCGGATGTTCGTGCACAACCAGGCCCGCTACCAGGACAACCTGGCCAAGTACGGCCTCGGCAGCGGTGACGCCGCCAAGGCGCGCAAGCTGCTGACCGACGCGGGTTTCAAGAACGCCGCCACCGGCGGCCGGCTCACCGCCCCGGACGGCGCTACGATCCCGGCCTTCTCGCTCAAGTACACCGCCGGTGACGAGATCCGCCAGGACGAGTCCGACCTGTTCGCCGCCGACATGGCCAAGCTCGGCATCACGGTCGACGTCTCGCCGACCGACAACCTCGGCGCCACGCTCTCGCAGAGTGGCACCAACTACACGTACGACATCGTCGTCTTCGCCTGGGTCGCCACGCCGTTCCCGGCCTCCGCGAACCAGCCGCTGTACGTCACCGGCGGCGGCAGCAACTACGGCGGCTACTCGAATCCGGAGGTGGACCGCTGGCTCAACGCCGCGGCCACCGCGACCGACCCGGCCGCCATCACCACCGATCTGAACAAGGCGGACGACCAGATCAGCCAGGACGCCTACACCCTGCCGCTCTACCAGAAGCCGACGCTCATCGCCTTCGACCCCAAGCTCGGCAACGTACGCGACAACAGCACCCAGATCGGTCCGACCTACGACATCCAGCAGTGGGGTCTGAAGGCCTCCGGCTCGTGACCGCGCGGTGCCGGAGCCCCGCCGCCTGAGACCTCTTACACTTGGTCGGCGGCATGTCATCACGCGGAGAGCCTCAGCGTGCTGTGATGGCATGGAGTGCGCGGCGAGCTGGCGGAACGTGTCCGCACCGCTACCCACAGGCGTCGTGCGGGTATCGGAACGACCCGCTTTCGGGGCCTCGATTCTCGCCGCCGAATCTGTACCATGGCCCCAGAGCGGTTGCAGGACATCCAGAGTTAACACAACGGTGCTACAGCCGTTTCAATCTGCCAGGACCACAGCGTGGTGGCCCCGGGCGCATTTCCGTTATTCCCCCTGACGGACGACCGGAGGACACCGAACGTGCCCAAGCCCGTGGTGCTCATCGCCGAAGAGCTCAGCCCCGCCACCGTCGAGGCCCTCGGCCCCGACTTCGAAGTCCGGTACTGCGACGGGGCCGACCGCGCCCAGCTGCTGCCGGCCATCGCCGACGTCGACGCGATCCTGGTGCGCTCGGCCACCCAGGTCGACGCCGAGGCGATCGCGGCCGCCAAGCGGCTGCGCGTCATCGCCCGTGCCGGGGTCGGCCTGGACAACGTGGACATCACCGCGGCCACCAAGGCCGGCGCGATGGTGGTCAACGCCCCGACCTCGAACATCATCTCCGCCGCCGAGCTGACCATCGCGCACATCCTGGCCAGCGCCCGCAACCTGGCCAGCGCCAACGCCGCGCTCAAGGGCGGCAAGTGGGCCCGCTCGAAGTACACCGGCATCGAGCTGGACGGCAAGAGCGTCGGCATCGTCGGCCTCGGCCGCATCGGCGCCCTGGTCGCCGCGCGGCTGCTGCCGTTCGGCGTGAAGCTGCTGGCCTACGACCCGTACGTGCAGGCCGGAAAGGCCGCGCAGATCGGCGCGCAGCTGGTCACCCTCGACGAACTGCTGGCCGCCTCGGACTTCATCACCGTGCACATGCCCAAGACCCCCGAGACGCTCGGTCTGATCGGCGAGGAGGCGCTGCGCAAGGTCAAGCCGACCGTGCGGATCATCAACGTCGCCCGCGGCGGTCTGGTGGACGAGACCGCGCTGGCCGCCGCGATCAAGGAGGGCCGGGTCGCCGGCGCCGGCATCGACGTGTACGCGAAGGAGCCGTGCACCGACTCGCCGCTGTTCGAGCTGGACTCGGTCGTGGTCACCCCGCACCTGGGCGCCTCGACTGACGAGGCGCAGGAGAAGGCGGGCATCGCGGTGGCCCGCTCGGTGCGCCAGGCGCTGGCCGGCGAACTGGTGCCGGACGCGGTCAACGTGCAGGGCGGCACCATCGCCGAGGACGTGCGCCCCGGCCTGCCGCTGGCCGAGAACCTCGGCCGGCTGTTCACCGGCCTGGCCGGCGGTGGCGCCCAGCAGCTCGACGTGATCGTGGCCGGCGAGATCACCCAGCACGATGTCAAGGTGCTGGAGCTCTCCGCGCTCAAGGGCGTGTTCGCCGACGTCGTCGAGGGCTCGGTCTCCTACGTCAACGCCCCGCTGCTGGCCCAGGAGCGCGGCCTCGAAGTGCGGCTGACCACCACCTCCGAGTCCCCGGACTACCGCAACGTGGTGACCGTGCGCGGCACCCTCGCCTCCGGCGAGGTGGTCTCGGTCTCCGGCACGCTGTCCGGCCCGCGGTCCGCCGAGAAGATCGTCGACATCAACGGCTTCACCGTGGATCTGGCGCTCTCCGAGCACTCGGCCTTCTTCCAGTACGTCGACCGCCCCGGCGTGGTCGGCCTCGTCGGCGGCCTGCTCGGCGAGTCCAACATCAACATCGCCGGGATGCAGGTCTCCCGCTCGGCCAAGGGCGGCGAGACGCTGATCGCTCTGACCGTGGACTCCGCGATCCCGGCCGAGGTGCTCACCGAGATCTCCGACGCCGTCGGCGCCTCCTGGGGCCGCGCGGTCTCGCTGCCGTAATCCGGCGCCGCTGTACTCCGGCACCGCCGTGACCTGAGCGTTCAACGTCATCACGGACGCAACCGACCCCCGCTCCGGCTCGGAGCGGGGGTCTACGTGTTCTGCGACGTCTCAGATAATAGGACGTCCGAGCAATGGGAGAGACAACGGCCGCGCCGGCAGGTACCTTGAATTGCTAGGACTTCCGAGTATCGGCGCATCACCCCGCGCGCCGGCCGGGTCCGGTCAGGACCGCGTTTTCGGCCACAAGCCAAACGTGTCCGTACCCGCAGCTATGACGACCAGCCGCCAGTAGCACTCACCTCTGGCCAGGGACGGAACACGATGTACGAGCACGAGAACGGCGATCGGACGCGACCTGCCTCGGCCGCGCGCACCCTCGGTGCGCCCGCGGACGAGGGCGACGCACGGGCACACGCCCGGCGCGCTTTGCAGGACGCCTACGACTGGCGCGACGACGAGCCCGGTGCGAGCGCGGGCACGCCCGCCGCGAGCGCGGCGGACACCGCGACTACCGGCGACTCGGCCCGGTCGGCTGCGGCGCGGGCCGAGGCGCGCCGCAGCCGCCGCGAAGTAGTGCGTTCCATATCGCGGACGGTCGGTGTTTAAGCGGCGAGACGAGCGTTAGGCTCGCCCGCATGGTCTCCAGCACGGCGTCGTCTGATGAAACCCCGTCAACCAGCACTGTGCAGTCAGTTGGTACCGCGCAGTCAACCGGCACAGGCCGGCAGTTGATCGACCTCGCCGTCATCGGCGGCGACGGCATCGGCCCCGAGGTCACCGCCGAGGCGCTCAAGGTGTTGCGCGCGGCGCTGCCTGATCGGGTCGGACTCGGGACCACCGAGTACGACCTCGGCGCCCAGCACTGGCACGCCACCGGGGAGACGCTGGCCGACGAGACCCTGGAGCGGCTGCGCGGCCACGACGCGATCCTGCTCGGCGCGGTCGGCGACCCGACCGTTCCCAGCGGCGTGCTGGAGCGCGGGCTGTTGCTGCGGCTGCGCTTCGCGTTCGACCACTACGTGAACCTGCGGCCTTCCAAGCTGTTCCCGGGCGTGACCGGCCCGCTGCGCAGTGAGGCGCCGATCGACTTCGTGGTGGTGCGGGAGGGCACCGAGGGCCCGTACACGGGCAACGGCGGTTCGCTGCGCACCGGTACCCCGCAGGAGGTGGCGACCGAGGTTTCGCTCAACACCGCGTTCGGCATCGAGCGCGTGGTGCGCGACGCCTTCGCCCGCGCCGCCGCCCGGCCGCGCCGCAAGCTCACGCTCGTGCACAAGAACAACGTCCTGGTATACGCCGGGCGGCTGTGGAAGCGGATCTTCGACGCGGTCGCGGCCGAGTACCCCGAGGTAACCACCGACTACCTGCACGTGGACGCGGCCACCATCTTCCTGACCACCGCGCCCGAGCGCTTCGACGTGATCGTCACCGACAACCTCTTCGGCGACATCATCACGGACCTGGCCGCAGCCGTGACCGGCGGCATCGGCCTGGCCGCCTCCGGGAACGTCAACCCGGACGGCGCCTTCCCCTCGATGTTCGAGCCCGTACACGGTTCGGCTCCGGACATCGCCGGTACCGGGAAGGCCGACCCCACCGCGGCGATCCTTTCGGGCGCGCTGCTCCTGCACCACCTCGCCGAGCACGGCCACGGCCCCGGGCTTTCGGCCGCGGCGCGCGCCATCGAGGCAGCCGCCGAGGCGGATCTCGCCGAGCGGGCCAAGCTCGGCCCACGCACCACCGCCGAGGTGGGCGACGCCATCGCCGCGCAGGTGACGGCGGTCCGCACCGGCGTACCCGGCGAGACGTCCGGCGACGCGGCCGGGGTAGACAGATGAGTCGGTAGTCGTATTGGGTTACCGTCTCACTAGGCGAGAAAAGTCAGTGTGACGGTCCCGCACCGTGTCCCTTCGCGGGGGCCGTCACGGTCACCGACCGGCACCGGCCACCACATAAGAGGACACCAGCGATGACGACGACCATCGAGCTCAAACCGACCAGTGAGCCGCTCGCGGCCGCCCAGCGCGCCGCGATTCTCGCCGATCCCGGTTTCGGCAAGCACTTCACCGACCACATGGTCACGATCAAGTACACCGCGGGCCGCGGCTGGCACGACGCGCAGCTGCGCCCCTACGGCCCGATCGAGCTCGACCCGGCGACCGCCGCACTGCACTACGGCCAGGAGATCTTCGAGGGCCTCAAGGCCTACCGCCAGCAGGACGGCTCGATCGCCTCGTTCCGCCCGCAGTCCAACGCCGCGCGGATGATCCGCTCGGCCCGCCGGATGGGCATGCCCGAGATGCCCGGGGAACTGTTCCTCGGCGCGATCGACGCCCTCGTCCGCCAGGACGCGGCGTGGGTGCCGGACGATCCGGAGAAGTCGCTCTACCTGCGTCCGTTCATGTTCGCCACGGAGAGCGGCCTCGGCGTGAACCGGCCGGCCGGGGAGTACCTGTTCCTGCTGATCGCCTCGCCGGCCGGCGCCTACTTCAGCGGCGGGATCAAGCCGGTGCGGGTCTGGCTCTGCGAGGACTACGTGCGCGCCGCGCCCGGCGGCACCGGCGAGGCCAAGTGCGCGGGCAACTACGCCGCGTCGTTCATGGCCCAGGCGCAGGCCGTGGAAGAGGGCTGCGACCAGGTTTGCTGGCTCGACGCGGTCGAGCACCGCTACGTCGAGGAGATGGGCTCGAACAACCTGTTCTTCGTGTACGGCGAAGGCGACGACGCACGGCTGCTCACCCCCGGCCTGTCCGGCTCGCTGCTGCCCGGCATCACCCGCGACTCGCTGCTGACGGCCGCGGCCGATCTCGGCATCCCGGCCGAGGAGGGCCGGATCTCGGTCGCGCAGTGGCGCGCCGACGCCGCCTCCGGGGCGCTGACCGAGGTGTTCGGCTGCGGCACGGCCGCCGTGGTCACCCCGGTCGGCCGTGTGAAGTCGAAGACCGAGGAGTTCACCGTCGCCGACGGCACTCCCGGCGCGGTCACCATGCGCCTGCGGGAGCACCTTCTCGGCATCCAGCGCGGCGTCGTCCCGGACAAGCACGGCTGGCTCTACAAGATCGAGGACTGACCTGCCCCGCATTCCCTCCCGTGCCACGAACCCGGTGAAGCCCCTGATGACACAGGGGCTTCACCGCATCCCACATAGCGGACCACGTTGTTCACGCCGCTGAAACCGTGGCAGACTCGCGGCCATGTGGACCCGGCAGATTATTAGCCGAGGCGCATCAGCACAGGGCTGAACGGTGATTCCTCGGCCCGCCGCCGATGCGCAGACCTCTCGCGACCGCGAGGGGTCTTTTGTTTTTCGGTCCACCACCCGAGAGCGAGGAAGCGACCATGACCAGCGTGAAGAGCGTGAAGAGCGACGACTTCCACGTCTACGACACCACGCTGCGCGACGGCATGCAGCAGGAGGGGCTGAGCCCCTCGGTCGCCGACAAACTCGCCATCGCTCGGCACCTCGACGGGCTCGCGGTCGGATTCATCGAGGGCGGTTGGCCCGGGGCGAACCCCAAGGACACCGAATTCTTCAGACGCGCTCAAACAGAGCTAGAGCTGAAGCACGCGCAGCTCGCCGCGTTCGGCATGACCCGCCGTTCCGGTGTGAAGGCCGCCGACGACCCCCTGGTGGCCGCACTGCGCGAATCCGGCGCGCCGATCGTGACCCTCGTCGCGAAGGCGCACCCCCGCCACGTCGAGCTCGCGCTCAAGACCGACCTGCGCGAGAACCTGGCGATGTGGCGGGACACCGTCACCCACCTCGTCGCCGAGGGCCGACGGGTCTTCGTCGACGCGGAGCACTTCTTCGACGGCTACCTGCTCGACCGCGACTACGCGTTCGAATGCGTGCGTACCGCCGTCGAGGCCGGCGCGGACCTCGTCGCGCTCTGCGACACCAACGGCGGCATGCTGCCGAACCAGATCGGCGACGCTGTGGCCGACGTCGTCGCCAGCACCTCGGCCCGCATCGGCATCCACTGCCACGACGACTCCGGTTGCGCGGTCGCCAACTCCCTTGCCGCGATCGACGCCGGGGCCACGCACGTGCAGGGCGCGGCCAACGGCTACGGCGAGCGCACCGGCAACGCGAACCTGTTCACCATCGTCGCCAACCTCCAGCTCAAGAAGAACCGCCGGGTGGTGCCCGACGCCTCCCTCGCCGAGATGACCCGGATCGCGCACGCGATCTCCGAGGTGACCAACGTCGCGCCGTACAGCAAGCAGCCGTACGTCGGCTTCTCCGCGTTCGCGCACAAGGCCGGCATCCACGCCTCCGCGCTCAAGGCCGACGCCGACCTCTACCAGCACATCGACCCGGCAGTTGTAGGCAACGACATGCGGGTGCTGGTCTCCGACATGGCTGGCCGCTCCAACATCGAGCTCAAGAGCCGCGAACTGGGCTACGACCTGTCCGGCGACCGCGCCGCGCTCACCCGGATCACCGACCGGGTCAAGGAACTCGAAGCCTCGGGGCACTCCTTCGAGGCCGCAGACGCCTCGTTCGAACTGCTCCTGCGCACCGAACTCGACGGCGAGCCCGCCTCGTTCTTCACCGTCGAGTCCTGGCGGGTGATCGTCGAGGAGACCGCGGACGGCCGCCACGTGAGCGAGGCCACCGTCAAGGTGCACGCCAAGGGCGAGCGGATCATCGCCACCGGCGAAGGCAACGGCCCGGTCAACGCGCTCGACACCGCGCTGCGCCAAGCCCTCGGCCAGCTCTACCCCGGGCTCGGCCGCCTCGAACTGACCGACTACAAGGTGCGCATCCTCGAAGGCGATCACGGCACGTCGTCACGCACCCGCGTGCTGATCGAGACGAGCGACGGCGAAGCGAACTGGTCGACCGTCGGCGTGGAGGAGAACATCGTCGCCGCCTCGTGGACCGCGATCGTGGACGCCGTCACCTACGGCCTCCTGCGCGACCACCGCTGACAACCGCCGATCACCAGAGCTGGCACCGAGTCGGCACTGAGCCAGCCCTGAGCCGGCACCGACGATGCGTTCCATCGCCATCGTCACCTCCAGGTAGGCTCAGAGCCGTGCGCATCGCGAGATTCTCCCTGCCGGATACCGCAGCCGACGCCGGGTCCGTGCGCTTCGGCCTGGTCGAGGGCGAGCCGGACCGGCCCGACGCCATGGTGATCGCCGAGCTGGCCGGCCACCCCTTCACCCCGGACCCGCAGCCGACCGGCCGCGCTTGGCCGCTGGACGAGGTGCGTCTGCTCGCCCCGGTCCTGCCCAGCAAGATCGCCGCGATCGGCCGCAACTACGCCGACCACGCAAAGGAACTCGGCCACGAGGTCCCCGAGGTCGCCATCACCTTCCTCAAGCCCTCGACCAGCGTCATCGGCCCGAACGAGACGATCGCCTATCCCGAGATCTCCAAGGAAGTGCACTTCGAGGCGGAACTCGCCATCGTGATCGGCCGCCTCTGCCGCCAGGTGCCGCGCGATCGCGCCAAAGACGTCATCCTCGGCTACACCTGCGCCAACGACGTGACCGCGCGCGACCTGCAACGCGCCGAGGTGCAGTGGGGGAGAGCAAAGGGTTTCGACACCTTCTGCCCGCTCGGCCCGTGGATCGACACCGACGTCGATCCCGCCGACCTGGCCGTCACCTGCACCGTCAACGACGACTTGAAGCAAGCCGGCCGCACCTCACAGATGATCCGCGATG